>CALLQC010000164.1 GCA_938015255.1 uncultured Erythrobacter sp. | reverse complement strand
TTCGGCTTCACCAGTCGCCGCGAAACGGGCCATGGTAAGCTGGCATGGCGTGCGCTGCACCCTGTTTTGCCGAACCACGAAGATTTCCCGTACACGATCCGTATCCTGTCCGACATCACAGAGAGCAACGGCTCTTCCTCGATGGCGACCGTTTGCGGTGGCTGTCTGTCGATGATGGACGCAGGTGTTCCGATTGATCGCCCTGTTTCCGGCATCGCGATGGGCCTGATCCTTGAAGGTGAAGACTTCACCGTCCTGTCTGATATTCTGGGTGACGAAGATCATCTGGGCGATATGGACTTCAAGGTGGCCGGTTCGGAAAGCGGCATCACCAGCCTTCAGATGGACATCAAGGTTGCTGGTATCACCAAGGAAATCATGCAGGTTGCGATGGAGCAGGCGAAAGCTGGCCGTGCGCATATCCTGGGTGAAATGACCAAGGCGCTGGGCAATGCCCGCGGCGAAGTTTCCAAGCACGCACCACGTATCGAAACGATGCAGATCGACAAATCGAAGATCCGTGACATTATTGGTACGGGTGGCAAGGTGATCCGTGAAATCGTTGCTGAAACCGGCGCGAAGGTCGACATTGACGACGAAGGCGTGATCAAAATCAGCTCCTCCAACGGCGATGAAATCGCTGCTGCGAAGGCGTGGATCGAAGGCATCGTGGAAGAAGCCGAAGTCGGCAAAATCTACAATGGCAAGGTCGTGAACATCGTCGATTTCGGCGCATTCGTGAACTTCATGGGTGGCAAGGACGGTCTCGTCCACGTGTCCGAAATGAAGAACGAGCGCGTTGAAAAGCCTACTGATGTTGTTTCTGAAGGCCAGGAAGTGAAGGTCAAGGTTCTCGAAATCGACAATCGCGGCAAGGTCCGCCTGTCGATGCGCGTTGTTGACCAGGAAACCGGTGAAGAGCTGGAAGACACCCGCCCGCCGCGCGAGCCGCGCGGAGACAAAGGCGGCCGAGGTCGCGGCCCACGTCGTGATGGCGGTGGCCGTGGTCGCGGTCCGCGTCGTGACGGCGGAGGCAACGGCGATGGCGGGGGCAATGATGGCCCAGCAGCAATGCCGGACTTCCTGAAAGACTAACCTGCTTTCAAACGCTAACGACAAGGGCCGCGAGACAATCGCGGCCCTTTTCATATAAGGACAAATTATGCTCCCGCGCGAAACAATTGCCACTGCGCAAATTCCTGATGGCGACACCCTGACGCTGGTGAGCCATGGCCGCGATTTCATCATCATGCTCGGCCGCGATGAGCTGATGGGCACGCGGATGCAGTTCTCCGAAGAGCAACTGGCCGAGCTTACTCTCAAAGAGCTGAGCGTCGCGAGGCCGCGCGTGCTGATCGGCGGGTATGGGCTCGGCTTCACCTACCGTGCCGCATTGTCGCATCTGCCCGAAGGCGGTGAGGTCGTCGTCGCTGAGATCGTGCCTGAGATCCTCGAATGGGCGCAGGGGCCGCTCGCGCATCTCACTGGCGACACGGTGGATGATCCGCGCGGCGAGGTCATCCTGTGCGATGTCGCCGCCCTGATTGATGACGCAAATGACGGGACGTGCGCCAAGTTCGACGCCATCCTGCTTGATGTCGATAACGGCCCCGATGGCGTGGTGCGTGACCCGAATGACCGGCTCTACACCCGCACGGGCCTAGCCAAGGCTAGAGAAGCGCTGAACCCCGGCGGTATTCTCGCGATCTGGTCAGCGGCGAATGATCACAAATTCACACGCCGGTTGATGGATGCAGGTTACGAAGTCGATGTCAGGGAGGTGAGGGCGCGGCCCAACAATAAAGGCCCCCGGCACACGATCTGGTTCGCGAAAAAGGTCTAGTGCCACTAGAAATCGTAAATCAGGGTCACCCGGCTTAGCGTATCGGTCTGTACTGCGCCCGGAGGTGGGTTGCTGTCATACTCGATTGCGTAGGATGCACGCGCGCTCACGCGGTCACTGATTTTTGCATTGAGCCCGGTCACAAAATTGAGGCTGGTGTTGTTTCCGTCCACAATCAATTGTGCCGAGCCGCCCGTTTCGGCGACTGCATTGGTGTCATGCGTCAGCTTCAGGCGATCGGAAATGGTCCAGTCGAAATCGAGTCCCAGCAATGCTGCAATCCGGCTTTCGCTTTCACCTGATGTAAAATCGGTTACCCGGTAGGCAGGGCCAGCTTTCATCGATAGCTGGATGTCGGGTTCGTCTATAAACTTGTACCCGATGCCGCCAGAAACTGCATAACGTGCTGAAAATCCCTGAAAGCGGTCCCGTTCATATTGGGCAAGACCATAGACAAACAGCCGTTCGGACAGTCTGAAATTCGGCTCGTATGCGGCGAAATATTGTTCGCGCGACGTCACGCCGTTGTTACGCTGGTAATCGGTGCGGGCGCGCAGCTTGTGCGTCCAGTCGATGCCGGTACGGCGCAACGATAGGCTGGCGGTAACGCCGCTGTTGGATGAATTGCCGGTGGCGCGGAAACCGCCAAGCTCGCCTTTTCCGTCCCAATTGTCGAACAGGCCGGCACGGCGAATTTCTTGCTCTTTGGCCCTGGCCTTCGCTTCGGCAGCGAGCGCAAGATCGGCCTCATAACTCGCAAGAATAGCGTCGATCTCTGCTGCGTCATCGGGATTAGTCTGGCGCGCCAGATCGATCACGGTTCGCACCTTTGCTTCGTCGCCCGTGGCTAGGGCAGCGTCAATCATCGCCTGCACAGGGTCTGGAATGTCGGCGTGTGCCGCGGTTGGGAGAGAGAAAAGAGAGGCGGCAGCAAGCGCCGCGAGCTTGGTTTGTTTCGTACTCATTTCACTATCCCAGAACGCGCATTGGCCCCATAAAGTCCATCTTGCCGAGCGGTAGACCCTTCATGCGCAGAATGTCGTAAAACGTTGTTGCATGGAAATAGAAATTTGGCTGGTTGAAGCTGAGCAGGAAATCCTTGCCCTTCATCTCCATCAGCCGTTTTCCGCCCAGAACAAACCCGATGGTTTTATCTGCTACCGCTTCCGCCTCTTCGGCGCTCACAGCATCGAGACCCGCCTGTGCATCTGCAATCATCGAGCGCATCGTGTCCCAGCTGCCTGGCAGGTCGGTAAAATCCGGAGTGAATTCGCCGGTTGTGAACTGCTGGAAGGGATAGGCCGAATGCACCCAGCAAGCGCGCACGTGCCATGGCAGCGTCCACATATCTTCGGCAAGCTTGGCGTCGATCAGATCGCTGGGTTCCAGGCCGTTTTCCGAAACAAAGCTCTCTGCTTTATCGATCAGGTTCGACATGCCTGAAAGAATTTGCCGGGTGCTGGGAACGAATGCTTCATGCAAGGTGATCGGCATCTGCTGGTCCTTATCGCTAGTCGCCAACATTCCTACTTGCAGGCCGCGCACCATTGAAGGGCGCATCGCAGGCTCTGCACATCTCTTTCGGCTAACAATCCGCGCCTAGAGGTGGATGCGCACAATTGCCTTTGTTGTCCGATGCGTGTCACGTTGGACTGTGGTCCATCCGATTCAAATGCACCCTACGCAGACTGACCCGGGTTGCCGAATTGCGCCAAGCGGCTGTATTTGCCCGTTAACGGACTCGCGGACCGCCAAATGGCAGCGGCGGAGGTGGTCTGCGCGCGCCGCGCGGCAGCTGTGCCTGATACGCGCGTCCGCAATGCTCAACGCAATACGGGAAGCCCGGGTTCACGGCCTCACCGCAGAAGTGGAAATCGGGCTCGCCCGGATGACCCATCGGCCAGCGACAAACCTTTTCTGACAGATCAAGCAGGCTTGTTTTGTCAGCGATCTCCGGACTTGGCTTGGCAGGCACAAGACGGCGCGGCGGTGCGGGCGGTATCGGAGCCTGCTGGTCGCCCGGGCCCTGCCGCTGAAATCCGCCAGGACCGATCGATACGATCTTCGGCAGATCCGGCGTCGGATTGGGGATGGGCTGCGATGGCGTGCCGCTGTCTGTGGTCCCATCAGCCTTTGTCGGGGCAGCGGCGGTTCTCGCAGGCGCTGCTTTAGCTGCAGGCTTAGGCGCCTGTTTAGGTGCAGCCTTCTTGACCGCAGGCTTTGCGGCCGCTTTCTTCGCGGCCTTTTTCTTGTCATTGGCCTTTACGGGGGAGGGGCGTGATTTGAGGCCAAGGCGATGCGCCTTGCCGATCACGGCGTTGCGGCTAACGCCGCCAAGTTCCTCAGCGATCTGGCTGGCGGTGGAGCCGCCTTCCCACATCTTCTTGAGCGTTGCGATGCGCTCGTCAGTCCAGCTCATAAATGCCTATTCCGTTCTCAATACTGTTCAAGCGTCCGGCTTGTCAGTTACTGGCCAAACCCCTAGGCGGCGAAGCAATGCAAAAGCAAGCCTCTCAAAGCCCGAATTCTGCCTCAATAGCGGACACTGCTCCCGATCAAACATCAACCGGCGGAAGCATCCGGTTCCCCGCGCGCGGCCAGCCCATCATCACAGGGATCAATCGCGTCGGTCTGCTTGCTCTCTATATGAAGGAGGTTAGGCGGTTTCTCAAGGTGCAGACGCAAACGATTTGGGCACCTGCCGTCACAACTCTGCTGTTTCTGGTGATTTTCACAGTTGCTTTGGGCCGCGAAGGCCGCGAGGTGCTGGGTGTGCCGTTCGCAAGCTTCGTAGCGCCTGGCCTCATTGTGATGGGCATGATGCAGAATGCCTTTGCAAACTCATCGTTTTCGCTGCTGTCAGGCAAAATCCAGGGAACTATCATTGACCTGTTGATGCCGCCGCTTTCGCCCGGAGAGCTGATGGCGGGAATCGTCGGAGCAGCGGTGACACGGGCCATCGCCGTCGGGTGCACAGTCGGCTTGGCCATGTCGCTATGGCCCGGTGTCAGCCTGGGCCTGGCACATGCGTGGGCGGTTGTCTGGTTCGGCCTTATGGGATCAATAATGCTGGCACTGCTCGGCCTTGCGACTTCGATCTGGGCGGAAAAGTTCGATCATAATGCGGCGATCACGAATTTCGTCATCGCCCCGCTTTCGCTGCTGTCCGGCACATTTTATGTTATCGACAATCTCGCACCAGCGTTTCAGGCGGTTAGCCGAGCAAACCCGTTCTTCTATGTGATCTCAGGATTCCGCTATGGCTTTCTGGGTGAAAGCGATATTGGTGCAGAAGATGCAGTGATGACCGCTGCGGTGGGGATCGGGGCGTTCAATCTGGCTATCGCGATAGCGGTCTATTTTGTGTTGCGGTCAGGCTGGAAACTCAAGAGCTAACTGACTGGTTCTAATGCGTTAGTGACCGGCGCATGCGATATCGGCCGTCTTTGAACTGCTCGAAAAGCTGTGAAACCGTAGGATGGTCGATCGGTCCGCTCTTGCCATCGGACAGCAGATTGCCCTGGCTCACATAAGCAACGTAGCTTTCATCCTCATTCTCGGCGAGCAGATGGTAAAACGGCTGGTCGCGGGGAGGGCGAATATCTTCGGGAATGGATTGATACCATTCCTCGCTATTTGCAAAAACGGGATCAATATCAAAAACAACGCCACGGAAGTCGAACATCCGGTGCCGGACGACATCGCCAATTCCGAAGCGTGTGCGTGACTGGCGGGGCGCATTGATGGTGCGGCCGGCCTGAGTCGAAAAGAACTCTGCGCGTTCCATAGTGCGTCAAATATGGCTGCTCTGGGCCGCAAAACAAGCGGACGACAGCCTCGGCGGTCAATTATGCCCCGATAATGTGGCCAATCAGCACTTGGCAAGGCCAAGCACCTGCGCTAACGGGCGCGCTCCCGAAACGGCCCGGCTGTGTTTAAACGCGCCAAATGCCTTTCATTGCGGAGAGGTGCCGGAGTGGTCGAACGGGGCGGTCTCGAAAACCGTTGTGCTCTCACGAGTACCGAGGGTTCGAATCCCTCCCTCTCCGCCATTTTCCCCTTGTCCGTACCAGCTTGATCAGGCTTCGTAGAACAGCCGAGCCTTGCCTCGCATCGATGCGCTGTCGTAAGCATCCATCTATGGTTAAAGAATTGCCGGTATACACTGGCAAAGGATTGTGGTCGCTCTTGGTTTTTGGCGTGTGTCGCTTAACAGCCTGGCAGGTCACGCAAACGGGATGACCTTTAGAGCGCTGAAATGTCGACGGCTGATTTTGGATCATTGACCTCCCGGTTCAGACCGAAACGAAGCTGTTCGCTGCGACGGATAGTCGTGATTGGTGCGGCCAGTCTGTTGCCGCTTTCGACGTCACTTGGCGCGCAGCAATATGGTCCAGTTGATGAAGCGCAGGCACCGGCTGTGTCAATCGCACCCGCATCTATCCCGCGCGCTCTTGCGGATGCCGTGAACCAGTCGTTGCAGGATAGTCCGGTTGTCTTGGGCAGACGTGCCGCCTTGGCGGCTCTTGATGCAGATCTCGATGGCGCGAAATGGCTGCGATATCCAACACTCACCGCAGAAGCACTGGCTGCGACGCGCGGATCGTTTGTTGCCGACCGCGATGGGCTTGCGCTGAATGTCGCGCTGGAGCAGCCGATCTGGACAGGCGGCAATATCGGCAGTCAAATCGATGTTGCAAAGTTCAGCCGCGACGTCGGTCATAACGCTTTGAGAGAGGCGCGCACCAGCATCCAGCTGGGAGTCATTCGATCATACTACGAAGCGCTTCTCGCATTCGAGCGCGCGAAAGTCCTGAAAGCAGGGCTTAAATCGCATCGGGACCTTGTCGTTTCCATAGAACGCCGGGTGGCGCAGGAGGTTTCTCCCGTTGCCGATTTAACCTTGGCATTGTCCAGGCTCACGCAGCTGGAAGTGGAACTGACTTCGGCAGAGGAAGCGGGCGCGAACGCGATGCTGAGGCTGTTTGAGCTGGTGGGACAAGAGGTAAGCGAGCCGGTGCTTCCGTCCGACCGCATATTTGCGGACCTTCCGGTTGAATTTGTCGCGGTGCAGGAAATGATGTCATGCTCTCCGCGGATGGACCGTTTGCGCAGCGAGATGGACGTGGCGGAGGCGCAGGTTCGGACCACGAAAACCAGCCTGTATCCGCAGGTTTTGCTGCAACTTTCGCAGAATGAAATCACCGGTGCCCGCGCCGCAATTGTGCTGCGCGCACAAACCGGGCCTGGCCTTGCGCGTTACTCCGCAATTGACAGCGCCGAGGCCCGCGTTGACGAAGCGCTCGCTGAAATTGGTCAGGCAGACCGCGAGGCGCGGACTTTGATCGGAAGCGAGTATGTGGCTCTGCGCGCCAATAAACAGCGCGAAGAGGCGGGGATCCTTGCAAGCAAGGCGGCAAGCGATTTGCAGGCGAGCTATCAACGCCAGTTTGTCGCTGGCCGCCGAAGCTGGCTCGACGTGCTCAATGCAGCCCGCGAAGTGACAAGCGCGAAGATTTCAGAAAGCGATGCGCGGGTCAGCGCTGCTGCAAGCGCTACCCGGATCCTGGCGCTTTCGTGTCGATGGCGCCCTGACGGTGTCTAACGATGGCTGAAGGGGCGACACAAGATATCGTAGCGGCGCTGAACCGATATGCGCGGGCGAACCAAACCTCGCTGCCGCGGCAATGGGGCAACGAATTTGTGAAATCCGAAGGGTTATCGGATTTGACTGCCCTTGAGCATGTTCGAACAACAATGGGCTGGGCAGAGCCGCAGGAGTTGTTGGGCAAGCCGCGCGCCGATGAATTGCCCGCGCTTGTTTATGACCGAGACTTGGGCTGGGTCGTTGCGGTTCAATGGGTCGGCGAAAACGAGCTGGCTGTTGCCGGTGCGCGGTCACCTATGACGTGGAGCGAGCATCAGTCGTTTTTCCATGTCGAAATCCCTGACCCGTTGAAAGAAGAGGGGATCAGCGCGCTCGGCGTGTTTTCCCGCGCGATCAAACGGCGCAGCAGAGTCCTGGTCATCGCGGGAATTGCCACAGTGTTTGCGAACATCCTGACGCTCGCGACATCGCTTTACGCGATGCAGCTTTATGACCGTGTTATACCACTTGCTAGCTTCGAAACGCTCATCGTACTTACGGTTGGAGTCGCTTTTGCGCTCGTCCTTGACCTTACCTTGCGCAGTCTGCGTGCTATCCTGATTGAGGTCGAGGCGCAGAATATCGACAAGGAAGTTTCCGGTTTCTTTTTCGCGCGCGCGCAGGCTATCAGGCTCGACGAACGGCCGCAGGGCGTCGGCACGATGGCGGCGCAAATCCAGGGGCAGGATCAGATCCGCCAGGTGCTCTCTTCCGGGTCACTGTTTGTCCTCGCAGATCTTCCGTTTGCGATCTTTTTTGTGATCGTAATCGCGAGCATCGGCGGTTCGATCGCGCTCGTGCCGTTGATCAGCCTGCCTATTGCTGTGCTGATGGCCGTTGCGCTGGCGCGGATCATCCGGAAGGGTGCGGACAAGGCGCAAGTGACGGGTAATCAGAAAAACGGCCAGCTCGTCGAAATGCTCGATGCCTCCGAAACAGTGAAAGCCAACCTTGGTGGCTGGCAAATGCTCGGCCGGTGGAACAGGCTGGTGCGTGAGATTCACCATTATGAAGACCCGGTCAAGCGTGCCTCTGCCGTTTCCGGCTCGGTCTTTTCCAGCCTTCAACAGGCCACTTACGTCGCGGTCATGTGCTACGGTGCATATCTTGCAGCGAACGGGCAGATCACGACCGGCGGTCTGCTCGCCTGTTCAATCATCGTCGGACGGATCAATGGTCCGCTGATTGCGCAGCTTCCCAATCTTATCGTGCAGTGGGGCTATGCGCGTTCCTCGCTCAAGGCTCTCGATACGCTGCTCCGTTACCCTATCGAACGCTCCTCATCGCGGGGAGGGCTTAGCCCTGACTCGGTGACTGGCACGATCCAGGTGCGGGACGTCACCTTTGGATATCAAGGCGGGTCTCCCGTCCTTGAGGTCGAAAGTCTGGAGATAAAGCCGGGCGACCGTGTTGCGCTTATTGGCGGAGTGGGTGCGGGCAAATCGACGCTGTTGAAATGTCTTGCCGGTCTCTACACGCCGCAATCCGGCTCTATTTCGATCAACGGGCTGGACCTCGAACAAATTGCCGAGGATGCCTTGCGCAGACAGGTCGGTTATCTTTCGCAGGGGTCGCGGCTGGTGCGCGGCACACTGCGTGAAAACCTGATGATGGGATTGACCCATGTCAGCGATCAGGAACTGATCGATGTCGCCAAGCAGACCGGACTGGGTCATCTCTTTGAAGGGCAGGGACGCGGTCTCGACCTGATTATTCAGGAGGGCGGTGCAGGCCTGTCAGGTGGGCAGCGGGCGCTCGTCGGGCTCAACCGAATGCTGCACGCGCAGCCGGCCGTGTGGCTGCTGGATGAGCCAACCTCTGCGCTTGATGCAGCGAACGAAACAGCAGCATTTGATGCCCTGCGTGATCGCCTGCGAAAAGACGATATTCTGGTGATGGCAACCCACAAGATTGCGCTTCTAGAACGTTTCACGCGGGTGATCGTAATGTCTAATGGCCGTGTGCTCGGCGCAGAGCCGGTCAGTGAATTTCTTCGTAAAGTTCGAGACCGCGCAGCGTCCGGCCAGATGCAGGGCGCTGCAGGAAATCCCGATGATGGCCGTGTCGTCACTTCGCTTAAGCCCAAGGGGGCAGCATGACCATGCGCTTCAAGCCGGCCCGTCTTATCATTATCACCATCGCTCTGCTTGTGGTGGGTCTGATCGTATGGTCGCGCTGGGCAGAGCTTGATCAGGTAACCCGCGCCCCCGGCAAGGTGGTGCCGTTTGCGCGTGTTCAGGTAATCCAGAGCGAGGAAGGCGGGTCAATATCCCGCATCGCGGTGCAGGAAGGTGAGACTATCAAGGCGGGGCAATTGTTGATTGAACTGGATACAGTCCAGCTTGAGGCGGCAGTTCGCGAAGCCCGGATTAAAGTTGCTGCGCTTGAAAGCCGCATGGCCCGGATTGACGCGGAATTGTTTGACAAGCCGCTCACATTCCCAGCGTCACTGAACGGCTATACCGAATTCACAAGCAATCAGCGGCAGCTTTACAACCGGCGAAGGACTGCGTTGCAAGCGGAAATCAGCACACTGGAAGATCTTTCGCGGCTGCAGCAGCAGGAACTCGATTTGAACCTACCCCTGCTTGATACAGGCGATGTGGCACGTTCGGAAATCATCCGAATGCGCAGGACCGTGGTGGAAACGCGCGGGCGCATATCCGGCGTCCGCTCAGATTACATCCGCGATCTGCAGACCGAATTTACCCAGACAGAAGAAGAACTGGCCGCGTCACGCGAGCAGCTCGCCCGTGCCGAAGACAGCCTGCGCGCAGCATCGCTAACCGCGCCGACAGACGGTGTAGTGAAGAATGTGCGCTTCAGTACGATTGGCGGGGTAGTGAGACCAGGTGAAGAAGTTCTGCAGATTGTGCCGATTGGCGAAAAGCTGATCGTGGAATCTCGCGTCCCGCCGCGCGACATAGCCTTTGTCAAAACAGGTCAGACTGCGCGCGTGAATTTCGATGCCTATGACAACGCGATTTACGGGTCAGCCACCGGCCAGGTCGTATTCGTCAGCCCTGACACCCTCACTGAGCAGGCGCAGAACGGGACAAGCGAAACCTATTACCGGGTCAATCTGGAGGTCGATACGGCGACCATGCGCCAAGGCAACGGCCAGCTACTTGTCAGCCTTCAACCTGGGATGACCACCACTGCTGAGATTCTCACAGGAAAATCGACAGTATGGAACTATGTGACCAAACCCATTCTGAAGACCGTATCGGGCAGCCTGCAAGAGCGGTAGGACTTGGGCTGCCACAGGGGTGCAATTGACAATCGGCTAGACACGTTCGTCGTCGGCAGTGATTGGAATCGATGCCTAGCTTACCGGGCTATTGCCTGTAGTTTATATCGATCCGGGTGAGGCCTTGTCGCTGGATTTCTTGAGGCGATTTTGTTGACGTGGTAACATTCTGATAACATCACTTTTTAACCAAAGGTGATTTCTTATTGGCAATTGTCAGCCGATAGTAATTTCACCCAATCCAAGGCATCAAAAGCCGATGAAATTTCCGATGCGCTATTCGTTTGCCCCCGTCCTGATGATATTGAGCCAAAGTGCCTGCATGACCGATCTCACGTCCGAAAACTGTAACGTTGCCGGTGCCGAGCTGCTGGGCGGCCAGATGACCTCTGAAGAGATTTGCAGCAGGTTTGCACAGCGCCTTGGGGCTGCGCGGCAGGCTGACGGGCAGGGCGAGATCACGGACATCTCTCTTTCGGTGAAGAAACCCGCGACAATCGATGTCGTCGTGGTTCTAAAGTCGCAAGATGGCAGCAAAAGTTACCCTCCGGTATCAATCGACGCAATCGATCGTCAGTTGGTCGCATCGGATCTTGATCGCCTTGCAGAGGCAACCGCACAGGTGATTGCAAAAGACGCTGGCAGGGCGTCGGATAATTGAGTTTAAGTGGAGTCGCAGGAAATATGACTTACCAAGCTTTTGGATCGTTTCAGGGCAACCGCCTTGGGGATTTTCCCGCGACGGTGTCGCAGATTGATGTTGCTGACGTTGATCTGAAAAACTCGATCCACTCGCATGGCTGCGCTTGCGTAAGCTGCCATAACCATTCGGGCTTCAAATTGCCGACATATGCGGATGGCACTGGCGGCGTAGCGAGCGCCGATTTCAACGATATTCCGGGCAGTAAAGATACGACCGCCACGCTCTCACCCGGCACATTCGTGCAGGAAGAGATCGAGACGTCGGGCGATTCCGACTGGTTCGCCATTTCGTTGGAAGCGGGCCATACCTACACCTTCACGGTGTATCTGCCTTCGGGCGGGTTGCGGGACAGCATCCTGACACTCAGAGATGCTGATGGCGTGCAGCTTGCCGTCAACGATGATGCCAATCTGGATGCGCGTCTGCTGTATTCGGAGATAACATTTACCGCTGAAACGAACGGCACCTATTTCCTTGATGTTAGCGCCTTTGGCACGAACACCGGTACATACTTCCTGTCAAGCTCCCGGCCAGTAGAAGATTCCGTGCTGGACAACAGCTCGACAACGGCAAGCCTGATCATCGGTGATCCCGCAACATCAGGCAGATTGCAATTGACGGGCGACCGTGACTGGTATGCCGTCACCCTGGAGGCAGGGGAAACTTACGAGTTCATCACGAGCGCGACCGGTGGATCGAACGATGTCGATACCACGCTGACCCTGCGGACGGCAGACGGCGACGTGCTGGCATACAATGATGACAGCACCGGCACCTATTCACGCATCCGATTCACCGCGAGCGAAAGCGGCACATTCTATCTTGATGTGGGCGGCTGGGCCGACTCGCAAGAAGGCGATTATCAGGTGGTTGCGGATGTGGCGCCGCCGCTTACGGAATTCACCAATGATCAGATCGCAGACCAGTTGCTCAATGGCTATTGGGGTGGTTCTGCGCGGCGCTTTGACGTTAGCGAAGGCGATACGATCACGGTCAATTATTCGTCGCTCAATGCGGATGGCCAGTTCCTGGCCCGCGAAGCGTTGAACCTGTGGACCGACGTGCTTGGCGTGACTTTCGTCGAGACCACGGAAAACGCGCAGATTACCTTTCAGGATACCGATGACGGGGCGTTCGCTTCCTCGTCACGCTCAGGCGGGTTCATTATCAGTGCGACGGTCAACATATCGACGAACTGGCTTGAAACGCAGGGCACCACGCTCGACAGCTATTCGTTCCAGACCTATCTGCACGAAATTGGCCACGCCTTGGGCCTGGGGCACGGTGGCAATTACAATGGCGACGCGCAGTACCAACAAGACGCCAGCTACCTGAACGATTCCTGGGCGACGACGGTGATGTCGTATTTCAGTCAGAGCGAAAATCCGTTTTTCGCGGATCAGGGCTTCAGCCGGGTATTCGCCGTCACACCCATGAGCGCGGATATTGTGGCGGTCCAGACCGCCTATGGTGCTGCTACCACCACGCGCACGGGCGACAACACATATGGCGTTGGCAATGACAGCGGCCGCGCGATCTACGGAATTGGCGATGCCGCCACCACCAATGCGGGCACCCTGCTTGCCTTCACGATCATCGACCATGGCGGCGAAGACACGCTCAATTACTCGACATTCAGCCAAAACCAGCTGATCAATCTCAACTCCGAAACGTTCTCCAATGTCGGTGGCAGCGTCGGGAATATGAGTATCGCGCGCGGAACGGTGATCGAAAATGCGATTGCCGGATCTGGCAATGACCAGCTCATTGGCAATGCCGTCGGCAACATTTTCACCGGCGGTCTTGGCGACGATACGATCGACGGCGGCAGCAATGTTGATTTTGCGGTGGTGAGCGGTGTTCGTGCTTCGTACACGGTGACGCAGACCTCAACCGGGGTGTTCCAGGTTGTGGGTACGGATGGCACCGATGTGCTGACGGGTATCGAGTATCTCCAGTTTGACGACGAGACGCTGCGCCTGCTTCCGGGCACGGGCGTCTCGGTCAATTTCAACACCGCAGACCCTGCTGTCTATCAGGCGGCGATGAACAACATTCGCGACTTCGATGGCAATGCGCTGGGCGGCGAGGGTGGCTGGCTGCGCATTGGCGAGGCGGATGTGAACGGTGACGGTGACGTGGACCAGATCCTCGTCAACGATGCGATCGGCCGGTTTGCGACTGTGGGCACTGCGCCTGATGGTCTGGTCTATTTCGATGATCACGGCTGGGCGGGCGAGACGCGCGTTGCGGGCATCTATATCGATCCGCTGGTGGCGAGCGGTGATGTGGTTGCAGGCAGCGATAGCGACAGCCAGCGCCGCTTCCAGAACGATCTCGAGATCGAGAACATCAACCGCGTGCTGGGCGCGGACGATTATGACGGCGACGGCATTCAGGAGGTGTTCTTCGCGCTCACCGATGGCACCGCCTATCTGCGCGCGCTGATGCATGACGATGGCAATATCCGCTATGCCAACTACCAGTCAGAGCAGCAGGTGATCGATTACCTCACCGCCAACGGCTATGACGAAAGCACGTTTGGCGACTGGTTCTCCGCCGGCCAGCGCGGCACCTCCGCCGATGACAAAGGGCCGGATGTATCGGTTCTGCCAGAGGGCTTCGGCGACAAGGACACGCAGATCGCGCCCGACATGGTGTTCGCCCGCGAGGAGATGTTCACCGAACAGGGCATGTTCGCACGCACAGCCAATTACGGCGCTCTCGACATTGT
>CALLQC010000163.1 GCA_938015255.1 uncultured Erythrobacter sp. | reverse complement strand
TCGAAATGGCGCAGGCTTGGATCGCCGCGATCAGGTGCGGACAAAGCCATCCATAGTTCGCGTCCGTGAATTGACGCGACGCGGCCATCCCGGTCCTGTATCGGCCACATATCCCAGTAGACACGGTCGGCATCGAGGCTTGCTGTACCATTGTCTTTGATGATTGGAATGCGCGGAATGCGTGAGCATTTGATCTTGCGCGCACAGTCAGCGGTCCAAGCGGTCGTCATGCCAGCACTCTAAGCAAATGGTTGGAAAAGGTAAGGGCCGACCATGAGGGAGGTAAATGGTCGGCCCTTATCCGTTACATCAGAATTCGAAACGAACCGACGCGGCGATCGTGCGGCCCGCTATCGAGCGAGCCCGTACGATACCGTTTGCCGGAATCGAGCCTTCTTCTGCTTCGGTGTAGCCTTCGCTGTTGAACAGGTTGTTGGCGTTGAGCGCCACTTCGACCCGTTCGACAGGGCGAACAGCAAGGTAAGCATTAACCTGCGCGTAAGCTGGCAATTCAAGCTGGTTATTGTCCTGCGTGAAGCTGTCCGTAGTGCCGATCAGGTTGGCGCCAGCTTTGAAGAAGCCATCATCATATGCTGCGGTTGCCTGATAGACAAAGTCGGCCTGACGACGCGGCGTGTTGCCGATAATCGATGCGTTGAGTGAGTCCTTAATTTCGGCATCAGTCCAGGTGGCACCAGCGCTCAGGGTAAATGGCCCGGTTGAATACGAACCCTCAAGCTCAATGCCGTAAGCTTCGTAATCGGTGTCGGTCAGAAGCAGCGGAGCGATTTCCACGTTCGTTTCGCTTGTTTCGGCATAGAAGCCGGTGGCGTAGACCGACAACCCGCCGCCCTGATACTTAAGGCCCATTTCGAGCTGATTGACATCGGCGATCACACCATCATCGCCGCCCGGTAGGCCGCCATCGGTGCGACTAACGGCGGGCGAGAACAGGCTGCGGTCGGCAGTGTGGCGCCCACCCTGGCTGTAACGTGCGAAAATGCCCAAATCGTCTGTCAGCAGATAATTGGCACCAAGCGACCACGAGAAATAGCCAAAGTCGTAGTTGACGGGGCTCGCAGCACCCAGCGGAAGTACCGAGGTCAGCGATTCAGGCGTGCTGATCATGCCATCATTGTTGAAGTCAAAGTCGGTGACCGGACCATCACCGGTGATCGTGCCATTGGCATCGCCATAGTCGTAGCGAATGCTGGCATCGAGGGTCAGGCGGTCAAACTCAAGAGCAAGCGATGCAAAGGGCGCATAAGTACTGTACTGCACGTCGTAATTGCGGCGGCAGCAATTGCCAAAGAAGTTTGCACCAAAGCCGACAACGCCGTTGTCCGTGACGGTGTTGCCGCCTGCATCGACGATGTCGACCAGAACTGCATTGCCATCGCCCTCAACGGTTTGGACGAAGGACGTCCACAGCCAATCCGTATCGACATCCTGACGCGAAAAGTAAAAGCCGCTGGTAAAGGTGGCGGAACCACCGCCAAAGTCGAAGTCTTTGGAGATGCGGAAGTCGTTGGTGATGTTGTCGAGGCTATTCAAGCGGGTGTTGAAGAGCACGACGTTGGTGAGCAGACCGTTACCGCCGATGCTTGAGGCGTTCGCCGCTGAACCAGCGTTCGGACCGGTCGCAAACGCGATGCTTGAGCCAGCGCCGCCAATGCCATCAGCGATATCCTGTGCCGCACCCGCACTTGCCGGGAAGGGAGAAACAAAGCTGCCCGAATTGTTGGCATAGCGAAAGCGGTTGGTCAGGGTCCAACCCGAGCCGACGTCAATCTCTGCCTCTACACCAAAGGCCTGCGATTCAACCGAAAGACCATCGTTAATGTTGAATGTGGTGGGATTGTTGCCACCATCCAGCGTCAGCGCCGTGGTGATTAGCGGGCTATAGAGCGAGTCGGTGCGCGGATCGAAACCGGGAATTGCGCTGTAGTCAGGATCGCTATCCGTGCCACCTACAAAGACCGGCTGCGGCAAGATGGTGGGCGTGCTGTCATCAAGGAACTTGGCGTGGAAACGAACATAGCCGCCGTCGAATTCCTTGGTGATGTTGGCCTTGATCTGCCCGCCATCGTAGCCGTTGTACCCAATATCGCGCGGCCCTTCGCCGGTGCGATAGAAGCCGCCGACGTGGAAATAGAGATCGTCAGCGAGAGGGGCACCATAGTCGAAGTCTACCCGGTAGGTTTCAAAGTCGACACCGACAGTGCCCTGAATTGCACCACCTTCACGCTGACCCGTCTTCGAAATGAAGTTGATCACACCGCCCGGGGCGTTTGACGCGAATGTCGAAGCCGAACCACCCCGAACCGCCTCAACGCGCGCAACGTTGCGATCGGCGCGGAGGAAGTTGTCAGCGTTGCCGAAAATGATGTCGCCAAACTCAAGGACGGGCAGTCCGTCCTCTTGCAGTTGGATGTAGCGTGCACCACCAGTTGAAACGGGCAGACCGCGTACTGCGATGTTGGCGTTACCTTCACCGCCCGATGCTTCCGAGCGAATACCCGGAATCTGGCGAATAAGGTCTGCCGAAGAAGGCGGAGCAAGGTCGGCAATCTGTTCGGCCCCGACCGTGCTGACCGAAACCGAGCTTTCGAGCCGGTTCTGGCCGCGCGCAACGGCAGTAACGATGATCTCGTTGCCTTGTTCAGCAACTTCCTCAGATCCAGCTTCCCGATCCTGAGCGAAAGCGGGGTTGGAAAAGGCACTTAGCGCAACGCCAAAGGCCAAAGCGTGACGGAATTCCATGACAAGTCTCTCCTTTGTGGTCGCACCATTTTGCGCGATTCGCTACATTGGATAGACCGATTGCAATCGATTGCAATGCAAAAATGCAAACGATTGCAATCAGGCACAATCTATGTCACGAAAATGCCACAACGCTGATTATGTAACGGCGAAGGAGAGGATCTCAGACTATGCAAACCGCGGTAAAACCACGGCTTTCTTTGCTGCGAATCATCGAAATGAATATCGGGTTTTTTGGCCTGCAATTCAGTTTCGGCCTGCAGCAAGCCAATATGGGACCGATCTACGGGTTTCTCGGGGCGGATGAGGCCACCATGCCACTTTTGTGGCTTGCGGGCCCTATGACCGGCCTCATCATTCAGCCGATCGTTGGCGCTATGAGCGATCGCACAAACTCACGGTTTGGACGACGGACGCCTTACTTCCTGATCGGTGCAATCATCTGCACGATCAGTCTATTCTTCATGCCGTATTCCTCCACCCTCTGGATGGCAGCGTCGCTTCTTTGGATTTTGGACGCGGGCAACAACATCACAATGGAGCCCTATCGTGCCTATGTCGCGGACCGGCTATTGCCAGCTCAGCGTTCAATCGGGTTTTTGACCCAGAGTGCTTTCACCGGCCTTGCCCAGACCCTTTCCTATCTCGCCCCTACCCTGCTCACGGCTTTCATCGCGCAAGACGTGTTGGATGATAACGGCATTCCGGTAATCGTTCGGATCGCCTTTATCATCGGTGCAATCCTCTCAATTTCGACAATCGTCTGGTCGGTCTGGCGCGTTCCAGAATTGCCTATGACCGAGGATGAAAAGGCGGTTCTTGAGCAGAAGCCGCTGACCGTGAAAGATACCTTTGCGGAAATTGTCGATGCGATCCGTGACATGCCCAAACCAATGCGCCAACTCGCGCTTGCAATGCTGTGCCAATGGTACGCCATGTTCGCTTACTGGCAATACATCACGTTCGCGGTAGGGCGCTCGCTTTACGATACATCCGATCCCTCAAGTGCGGCGTTCCGTGAAGCAACGCTGACCACACAGCAGGCCGGCGCACTGTACAACTTCATCGCGTTCGTAGGGGCGTTGTTGCTGATCCCGATCGTAGCGAAGCTGGGCGCACGATTTGTGCATGCCGTCTGCCTCACGGCATCAGGTATAGCCATGCTCCTGATCCCAGGAGTAGAGACGGCACCGGCCCTCTTCGCCCTCATGCTTGGCATAGGCATCGGTTGGGCCGGAATGATGGGGAACACCTATGTGATGCTGGCCGACTCGATTCCGGCGGAACGCAATGGCATCTACATGGGCATATTCAACATGTTCATCGTCATCCCCATGCTCTTCCAGACATTAACGATGCCGCTGATTTACAACCCAGTTCTGGGCGGTGACCCGCGTAACGTGCTGATGCTGGGCGGAGCGCTTATGATCGTCGGTGCGATCGCAACCCTCTTCGTTGACGCGGGCCACAGAGTTCCGCGTGAACAAAAGGCGCTGGCGAGCTAAGAGGCAGGAATGACGGACACAGACGCTAAAAAACTTGGAGTAAGGCCCACCAAGGTTCGCACTCTCGCGGACCTTGCCAAGATTGCGGGTGTCTCGCCTGGCACTGTGTCTCGGGCGCTTGCTGGCAACAGTCTTGTCAACGCGAAAACTCGTGAAAAAATCGAAGCGATTGCACGTGAGCACGGCTTTCGCCCGAACCAGATGGCAAGCAAACTGCGCAGGCAAAAGACGGGGGTTATTGGGGTCGCGATCCCGCTGGGTCACGATGTCCGACAGCAGATCTCGGATACCTTCTTCATGACCTTGCTCGGCCACTTGGCTGACGAACTAACGGAGAAGGGGTATGATCTCATGCTGAGGCGTGTCATCCCCGCTCAAAACGAAGACTGGCTCGATCAGTTCATCGGATCGGGGATGGTCGATGGCGTGATTGTGATCGGTCAGTCAGACCAGTTCGAGCGGATCGAGGAAGTTGCGGATGGCTATCTACCGATGGTCGTCTGGGGCAACCACCAGGAGGGTCAGCGACACTGTGTCGTCGGTTCCGACAACCGTTTAGGGGGAAAGCTCGCCGCCGAGAGGCTGATCGCCTCAGGGGCAAAGAGCCTCGCATTCCTGGGCGACACTCAACCCATAGAGTTCGCAGCCCGCTACGCTGGCGCAAAAGAGGTCGCCGCCAAAATGGGTGTGCCTATCCTCGCCCTTCCGACGCACTTGTCCCCTGAGCGGACAGGCGAGGAAATCGCAGAGCATTTGCGGGAGATCAAAGGCAAAGTCGACGGCATCTTTGCCGCAACCGACACAATCGCTGTTACCTGCCTTAAAGAACTCCGGGAACGCGGCATCGACGTGCCGCGCGAGCTAAAGGTCGTTGGCTTCGACGATCTCCCAATCTCGAGTCAAACCGCGCCCCCGCTCACAACAGTGAGGCAAGATATCGCGGCCGGTGCAAAGGGCCTCGTGGACCTGCTGTTGCGACGCCTGGAAGGAGAAGACACAGAAAGTCTGGTGCTGCCTCCTCATCTGATTGTTCGCGAGACCGCTTGAGGATTTAGGCCTTGATTAAACATCGTCTTGCGCGACCTCTCAATCTGGTATCTTTAGGTAACGAAACCTTCGGATAACCAACTGCGGCCTCGCAGTGGTTCGAATCGGGGGCCCATATCGGCTCGGCTAAGAAACTTGCATCCAATTGATGTGAAATTTCACCGCATACTTTCAGAAGCGAAGAGCAAGATTGGTTGATTTTTCACTGTTTGAGAACGTGCGACGCACGCCGAAGGATCATCAAAACCCTCAACTCGCAACCAAGTTTGAGAGCAATGCCTCGAAGTCGCTCAACGAGCCCTGTGAATGCAAAGATCTATAGACAAAAAGCTCGACCTGCCCTTCGGAAACACAATGAGTCAGTCTTTGATTGACCCTTGTGACAGCATCGTCGACCTAGTTCTGTCCGCTTTACATCGAATAAAGGTGGGCGATGCTCTTATCCAGCACCCGAGACACCTTGGACATCGTTAAATGCAGAACGATGCGGAAACTGCTGTTGCGTTTGGCCAGCCTATCCGGCGGGACGGTTAAGGTCGAGATTGTCACCAATGCGCCGGGCCAGCGAGTAAGCCCAATTGAGATTGGTTTGACGCCCGTCATTTCTGTTTTTAACCAAGTCAGTGTGCTCAAAGCCGCAATTGAGAAAAATAAACACGAGGGCTAAATGTTACGAACCCTTGCTCTTATCCACTCTTCTATTTCCGTTTCGTTCCAACCGACAGCGTGACTGCTTACCTATTTTCGGCTCCTTCCACGTCTTGAAAGACTTCGCTAAAAAGTACGTCTTTCCGCTCAAGCTCCATCGATATGGTCTGACAGCCAGCACGCAGGACGGTGCGCCGTGCCTTTTGCCCATCGCGGACCTAGGGTAGCTGCAAAAGGACACCTGCTTTTGCGCTTTTCCAATCCTTATCGGAAACGCCAACGTTTGTCGCCAACGGGCACGGCCTCGACATACAGGGGACGCTCGTCTGCGACCCTGTAAGGCTTAGCTTTCGGCTTGAGGACTAGCAGTCAGGTATCCGTCAGAGGCATGTGCGGGCCTTATCATTTGGGCCTTTTGCAAAAGGCCCACAAAAGTGTCTGGAACGGCCGAGATTTCGCGGGACGTTCCGGAACGATCCAAGGGCCAAATCCCTAGGATTTCTGAGGGTTTTATAGATTATTTGGGAGAACGTGAGAGGAACAAATGGTGCCAGAAGAGGACTCGATAGACTATCTCAAGTTTCTGAATTAGAAATAGTTCTTGGATTCTTCTTTGATTTTGGCCCCCAAAATGGCCCCCGCAAGCGTATTGTTCTAATCCCTACTCGGCTCCCCAGCCAAAAACTGCGGGTCCTTTCTAGGCCCATTTGATCCTTCTGCGGTGTCGGACCCCTGTTTCGGCGGCTCTCGAATTTGTGAGCGATGCTATTAACGGCAACCCCAGTTCTATCAGACGGAAAGCGTTTGAGGGTACAAAAAGAGAACACGCTTGCAGTTCTTTTTGGACTAGTGCAGTATTCCGAAGGAGGTTGCATGGCGGAAGAAGTTTTAGACGACCCACCTGTCCAAATGACAGAGGCCGACGTCTCAGCGGCACTAGAAGAGTGGTGGGCTTCCGAAAAGGAAGATGCCGATCTTCCAGGAGAAGAAGCCGCAACCTCAGATATTATGAAGCCCGAAGTTGAAATCGATTCACACCGGGCCGTGCGCGCATTGGTTGCGATTGAAGAAATGGTGAAAGTGAAGGTGCCGGAGTCTGCTATCAAAGAAGGCGGATACGCTGACTTTGAAGAAATGAAGGCGGACCTGACTCCCAAAGTGATGAAAATTCACGAGAAGCTGAGGAAGAAAGCAGATGCCTGACGTTGAGACGGGGCGGCACATTGCGAATCGCGTTACTCAAGCCAGAGAGTATCTCGAGATTTCCGAGCATGAACTTGCGGACATGATCGAAGTTGATGCGGGAGAGATTTTGGCTATCGAGGCGGGCGAGAAGGAGATCTCCGCGCCAATGCTCGTCATGGTGTCTAGAGCATTAGGGAAAAGCCTCGAATTTTTCACAGCGGACGTGCCCGCACAAACCGTGGACGCTCGGACCCAATTCTTGGCCCGCGCCGCAGAAACGCTTTCAGCCCAGGATATGGACGAGTTGGAGCGGTTTGCGACATACCTGCGCTCCAGGACAGCGGATCCCGCCAATTGAATGGAGCGATTCGGCTCGCTCGCCTACGCGGCGCAAAGGAAGCAGAACGGATCCTCAGAATTTTGGAGGTCCGCGAGAGTATCGCGTCGACCCAAAATAGAGTCGATGTATTCGACGCTCTAGCTTGGTTGGACGTCAGAGTTGTCTTCAAACCCCTGACATCCGTACTCGGACTCTATATCAGAGGAGAGTTCCCGGGCGCGCTAATCAACACCAATCGCCCTCTGTCAGTTCAGAGGTTTACAGCAGCCCATGAGCTTGGGCACGCTGTGATGGGTCACGATCCAAGCCTCGATAGTCAGGACGTCTTGCGACGTGCGGCTCAAAGCAAGGAAGCCCCTGCGATTAGCGGGTTCGCGTCATATCTCCAAGAAATCGAAGCGGATTCATTTGCTAGCTCTTTCTTGCTCCCGCGCTGGCTTGTGGTTCGGCATGCCAGAACACAAGAGTGGTCGCGGTCACATTTGAAGAACCCAGACATAGTCTATCAACTCGCACTGCGATGCGGCGCTAGTTATCAGGCGACTGTGTGGGCGTTGGCTCGAGATCAATTTATCGATGCAAACTCGCGAATGGACTTACTCTCAGTTCAACCCAAGGTAGTTAAGTCCCGAGCACGAGGAGACTTCCTTGAAGCTGACTCAAGGACTGACGCTTGGTTGATCGGCGACAAAGACTCTTCCGTACTGATCCCTATTTCTGTCGGCGACACAATTACAATTGAACTCGAGCAAGCAGCTTCCGCCGGATACCTCTGGCTGCCAACGACCGAGCAAATGGACACACTTGTCAACATTGGTGAAAAAACAAACATCGACACAGACGGCGTCGGTTCACCATCGATGCGAAGATTGGTTTACCGCGCCGACAAGAGCGGCGAGGAGTCCTTGGCGTTTGTGCATCAGAGGCCTTGGGAGACTGAAGCGGAGCGAGCCTTGTCCCTGGATGTAGTCGTGTCTGAGCCTGAGAAGGGACTCTCGAGGGCCAATCGGGCCAGGATGGCCTCCTCAGCAAAGCAGAAGACAACCTAGAGCATGGAGGTGCAGTTGAATCTTGGTCAGGCTCGTGACCAAGGACAAAGGCCCACGTGCCTTTCATTTGCAATTTCCGAGCTTCACCACAGCAAGATCGCAATTGCAGAACTGCTTTCGCCAGAATCCTTGCATCAATTGGCGGGCCGGAGGGTCGGCAAGCCCCCCTCCGCCGCACTGCAAATAGGTGAAGCAGTAAATTCTCTGGCCACAGACGGGCAGACCTCTGAATTAGCATGGCCTTATGGCTCACCTAGTCCTGTCGATCCCAGCGCACATTACTTCAAGACTAAAGCATTCGAGCGCCCTTATGATCCAACGTGGATCAACGCACAGCTTACGTCCGGCCAACCAGCAGTGCTAGTCGTTGATGTGGACACAACGTTCTACTCGTACACGGCTGGTGAAATACTAGCATTTAATTCAGCAGCGACTATACAGGCTCGCCACGCAGTTGCACTCTGTGGTATGCGAAACGAAATGAGCCAATACTGTTTCTTAGTTAAGAATTCTTGGGGAAGTGGTTGGGGCGACGCGGGATATGCTTGGCTTGAAGAGTCCTACATCCTCGCACGCAATCCTACGATGCTTGGAATGTGAACAATGAGCGATCACCTAGTTCTAGAGGATTCTGAAACAACTGTCGGTGCATGGCTCTCTGCGGTCGCAGCGATCGACAAAGCCGAGAAGCCCGTGAGGAATCTAGTCTACACGATAACGGATCCGGGAAGAGTTTCAGGTGCCGACAAGGCAGTCCGAAAGATCTTCGACAATTTTGCCCTTCACCATGGCTTCAACTCGAGTGAGACGGTAGCGAATACAATCTTTCCGTTGGACACATATCTTGCCAAACGAAATGACGATCCCGCCGACTTCTACGACTACTATATCGAGACCATCCTCCCACGCGTGAGGAAGCGCTGGGGGACATATTTCGAACGAATGACCATCCGGTACAATGCGGATGGGACAGTCGCGATGAAAGGAAACCGGCGGGTCAACCCACTCGACACCTTAGTCGACAAGCTCAAATGCAGGGTCGAAGGCACGAAAAACAGCAAGACTCATTATGAGCTTGGAATCGACGACATTGCTTTTGAGCTTGCGACATACAATCCAACCACTGATGGCAACTACCAAGTTGGCGGGCCATGCCTAAGCCATCTATCGTTCAAAGTGCATGAAGAGAACGAGGTAGGATTGACAGCTTTCTATCGTTCGCACTGGTACATTGAGCGGGCACTTGGAAACTTGATTGGGTTGGCGAGGCTGCAGCAATTTGTCGCTAGTTCCGCCGGCACTAGCGCGGGGCCATTGACGATCATCGCTGCTGAAGCGGTGCTAGACCTCACGGCATCAAGAGTTGGGTCCAAGCGAAAAGCCAGTGAAACCCGAGCAATGATTGAAGCATGTCAAAAGGCGGAATCATAAGATTGCGAGTTGCTTCGGCTCGGTGTTTGTCTGCAATGGGTCAATTCCATGCAGTTCTTCCATGCCAGAGATGAATTCTCTTTGCCCACCGTAACTCGGGTGCCGTACCTTCACATGCTTAAATCCTAAGTCTGACAGCGCGTTCGACGCATCGTTGCCAATCGCGATAAGTGTGGGATTCTGAAAGCGCGTGACGAGTTCTTCAATTGCCCAAACTGTCTGACTTCTTTCGCGCTTAGTATGTGCTCGATTCGAGAACGGCTGATCTGGAAGGTGAGGGTGGAAAGGAAATGCATTCCAAAGCACCGGAGGTCTTTCCAACCTAGCTATCATAGACCAAATCACCGCTGCAGTTCGCTCGGACACTGGCTCACCGCGGGTTGCACGCGACATGTCTCGAACTCCAAATGCGGTTGAGTGCAAGAAGACCTCATCAGTTAGGGCAATGCCAGTCCTGCGTCCGCCTCGGTATCCAAGGTCGCGACCGAACCAAATACTATCGACCTGGCGCCTGCTTCTTTCGGCAAGTAATTTCTTGAGATTTCTTTGTCTAATTGACGCGGCTGCGGGCAAGTCATGCAGGTCACATCGGTCAGCGTACGGGTTGAACACGCCAGGTAAGGAGACTTCAGAAAGCCTGGATACAAACTTATCTTCCCAATCCATCGTCACCTCAACCGCTCAAACCGGATGTCACGTTCGGTTAGGTCCAAGGTCACCCGTCCCATTTTGTGTTCGGACAACTCGCGAAAAACCTCATATCCCCTCAGGATGGCGCGTTCCCAAGCCCAGAATGGTTGATCCTCTACCTCGTACCCTCTGACGAAATCCTTGATCGTCGAAAGCAGACGATAGTCCACACCTGTACTGTCTGCAAAGAAATGTGGCTTGGCATGGTTGAAAACCAGCGAGGCAATGCCCTCTTCGATCAGAATCGCACGTGCGCCATCTTGGTTCTCATCTACAGCGGGCTGGCTCTTGCGTTTGCATTTTAGGAGCGCCCGCAGGACCGGCGACCATCCCAAAATCGCCGCATACGCGAGGTGGAATACATCGTGGAACCTGTAAAGGTCGCCCCCTTCGATATTGTCTGTAAGTGGGTCGCCAAGCTTAATCGTGAACGCCGACAGCACGACCATCGTTTTGTCGCCCTTGGTGACCTCTCGAAACTCTACTGGAAGGAAATGAGGCAAGCGCTCATCTGGAGAAGTACGGGATCCGTCTTGAAGTGGCCTGTCATCATAGAGAGGAAGCGGGGTCTTGCTTCGAGGGAAGCGAGATTGACTTTTGGCTACATTGGCTTTGGCTACCTCGTCCAAGCAAATTGAGGCAGCCCTGAGCGCCAACACCACAAATCGAAGGGCTTGTGTGGCGTGCTCAAAGTCACCGCTTGCGGGCATGCCCTTAGCGACACTCCCAGACAAAATGCCCACATGCTCTCCGGCTAGAAGCCAATAGTCATTAGGTTCCAATTCGAGTTGTGCAGCAAATTCATCTATCTCGCCAAAGGTGGATGATTGGGTGAACTCCCCCCCAAGCGCAGCCGAGAGCAAGCGCTCAAACTCCCACCCTTTTGTAATTGCCAATGCTGCAAAGTACCAAAGAAGGTCTCCGGCTTCTTCTACGACACTCTCAAGATACGAAACGTAGGCTGGGCCTTCACGGATCCCCTTTTTCTCTTCGCTCATGAGCGAGCCAAGCTCGCCAAAGATACCAAGAAATGCCATGCGCAGCGCTTCAGTCTCTTTGCGTTTATCCGTTCGCTTAACCTGCTCAACGAAACTTGAGACAGTTAATGAGTCCGAGTTAGATTTACTCATAGAAACTCTAAGCCAACCTATTCGCTTTCTGGATATTCGTTTACACTAGCGAGCTTTACATGGCGCAGTGACAGAAGCAAACTTCTGCCTCAAATTGAGTACTTCATCGTCGTCATTTAGAACCAGCCAGGATTTTGTAGCCAAGTCGAAATAGAGATGAGATGCTAAGACGGTAGACTAATCTCGCAGCCGATTGATCAACCGACGGTCTCCACAGCGCTCAGCCACGCGTTCAATAAGGGGGCGAAGTCCAGTCGTGTCATAGGTGACGTCGATCGGACCGCGCGTGCCATCAACTCGGATCACCACCCGCTCGCTGTCAGCCAGCCGCTGTGCAAATGCGCGACCCTCGGCGCCATCGAGAAATGCCCTGTCGACGTGAGTGTATTCTGCTGATGCTCGATGCACCGAACCCCGATCCACTCGATATTGAAAGGTCCGCAGTTCGTGCAGCAATGGTGACGAAAGTGACGCTAGCAAGAGGTCAGTATCTAGCGTCACATAGATGGTTCGCGACCTTGAGTGATCGCATGCAATTGACAGCTTGGCCTCCGGCTGGTCAGCCACAACGCCAACTAACAGTGTGTCGTCAATTGGGTCCAAGCGTTCGTGATATGTGAAGTCACCGGCGCTCGTGACGCCTTGAAGCGCCGTCAGGACGACGGCGTAGATTGCAATATTCATCTCGTGCTCCGTGCTCAGCCCGGCTGGTGCCGGGCGGTTCAAAACGCACGAGCACGAGGCAGTACGCCTCCCTTATTCGCCGTGAGGCTGTTTTATTCAGGAGCCACCCGACAGAGGCGGCCCGTGCTCAGCGCGTCATGCGCACCGCGAATGCTTTTGACGACATAACGCGGTGAACGCTGTGTAACGCCTGTTTGTGAATTGGACTAGGTGTCACGTGACACTTGAAAACGGCACTTGGAGGGGGCGCCGTTTTTAGCGACTAGAAACGAAACGGTGTTAACGCTTCGAGCGCCGGTCGCTCTGACACCCCGTGCCAGAGGTACGCGACCACCCCCCGGTCCACTCTTCTTACGTAACGCTCTGACAACTCCCTCATGGTTAGATATATATGTGTCTATCTCAGGGGGACCGCAAAATGCTTCATTTGACACCAACAGGTACGATCTGTTCGGACCTATTGAAGCAAAATTACCCTCTTGGTCCCCCAAATCGGACCTATTCGGATGAGATCTAGGACCGTCATTTGACCAAACGTGGTCTCATGAATTCTTTTGTGGCCGGCCCCTCATCTGTGGGCAACCAAGTCAGACGCCACTCAGTCGCGCGCCTTGAAGTTGGGTCCTTCATGTTGAAACCGCCTGATCGGGTAGCGACAATGAACCCTGCCTCCACAAGCGCTTTAAGATAAGCAGACGCGGTGTCTTTGGAGACGTTAAGCCGCTGAGCGGCTGACCTCACTCCTAGGCCGATACGCCCATTGTTCCGACCGTTGAACAACCTGATCAATTCCCAAATCAATGTTCTGGGGCCTGAATGAAGTTCTCTGTAGGCGTGAGAATCGAACATCCAATTTTCCATTTTGAGGAAATTGCCTGAGCTTGCGTTCCGACCGTTTGGTAGAACGGCACGCTGTTTTGGCCTGCCACTCTTGGACTTCTTTGGACTGAAGCGCTGCGGCATCACTCCACCTCGACTTTCTCAGATCGGATGAGATGATCTAAGCTATCAGCTAGAATAAGTGTCCGCGTACCCAGCTTTCGCGCATCGAGTTTCCCTTCCGAAATTAGCTGATAAATTTTTGTCCTTCCCAGGCTGGAAACACGGCATGCTTCGGAGACGGAATAAGCAATCGGCTGGTGGGAGCCATCTGGATTGGATTTCGGTTTCATAAGTACTGCTCCGTTCGTTGTTGAACGGCAGCGAACTACTAACGATTCGAATTGAGAAACCCGGACATTTGAGATTTTTTTTGAGTTTTCGCCTCAGCCTTCACTTGGCTTTCGGGGCCTCCCCGGACCAGGTGGATGATTCTGAAAAAGCGCTTCGACGGCGTCGACGACGTCAACAGTTTGCTCCCCCCAGTCGATTTTCAGCATTTTTTGACCCGCCAAGCTTCGCTTATATCGCCGCTGCGTCCTGTCGATTGTTTGAGCCTTCCGATCGAGTAACTCAATGTCGTCCAAGGGCCTGTTGTGTCGAACTTGCTCCTCGTAGTCTGCTGTCAGAAGCCTTGCATGGTCCATTGGAGAATCCTTTTCTCCATAGAGGGGTGATCGAAGCCCAGATTGGTAGAATATCCCCAACACTCTCGTACGAAACTCGTTGAGAGACATAGGGTTGGCCTCCTCGTCCTCGAGCTTCTCCGTTAGTTGACGAACTGAAACATCGTACCGTGGCTCGTTCAGATCGATCGCCTTCAGTTGGTCAAAAGCGACACACGCCTTCATGTTCGCTCGCAAGCTTGCTGCAGTCCTCTCAATACCCTCCAATTGCTCTGCAGCCTCAAGGCCAGCATGCCATTCTTTAAGAATCTCCGTGAATCGCCGGGCGATCATTTTGTCGTGAGATGTCATAGCAAGCCGACCCGTTTTCCACTTGGACATTATGTGCTCAATGCCCGGCCTGATTTGGATCGAAATGACACGACGTCGCCGCCGACTTTGAGGCGATCCAGATAGTCGCTCCACCATTGGGCCATCTCTACACGCTCATCCCAGTGCGATCCTCGATGATAGGTCCCGCGGACGGCATTGGCATCCTTGTGAGCTAACGCCCGCTCGATCGCGTCCGGCGACCATTTTCCGCTTTCGTTGAGCAGCGTGCTCGCCATCGCGCGGAAACCATGGGCGGTCATTTCCCTGCCGCTGTATCCCAGCCGACGTAGCGCAGCGTTGATAGTATTCTCGGACATTGGCCGATTGCCCGGATAGAGCGACGAGAACACGTAACGCTGCCCCGCACTGAGAACGTGAGCAGCCCCCAACAGTTCAAGCGCCTGTTTTGAAAGCGGAACGACGTGAGGATCGCGCATCTTCATCTTGTCGGCTGAGATCGTCCATATCGCTCGCTTCAAGTCAAACTCGCTCCATTCCGCACGTCGTAACTCGCCTGGGCGGACAAATACGTGAGGAGTGAGCCTAAGGGCTATGTGAGTGAGCGGCTGGCCCGAAAAACCATCGATAGCCCGTAACAATTCGCCGACTTTGACTGGGTCCAAGATTGCACTGTGATGCGTCACCGTAGGTGCAACCAGTGCGCCACGCAGCAAGGCGGATGGATCAGTGTTGCCTCGCGAGGTGGCAACTGCATGACGAAATATGCGCCCGGATAGAGACCGCATTCTTCTTGCAGTCTCCAGGTTCCCTTTGCTTTCCACCTTTTGAAGTGTGGTGAGCAATTCGGCTGGTGTAATCTCGGTGATTGGACGATTGCCCAGATCGGGTTCCAACAAAGACAGAAGCCAGCGAGTCTTTTTGATCGTGACGGCCTCCCGTCCCTCCTTCTCGATCTTGGAAATGTATTCCTCGGCGATAGACGAGAAAGTGTTTGATGCGGCTTCGCGCCTTTCGTTCGCAATCTCAGCTTTCACGCTTGCCGGGTCTGCACCGTTTGCCAGCAGCGTCCTCGCTTCATCTCTTCTTTCGCGAGCCACCTTGAGCGACACATCAGGATAGCGACCTATCGAAAGCTTCTTCTCTTTTCCCAGGTAATAGTACTTAAGCCTCCAGAGTTTTCCGCCCGACGGCTGCACGAGGAGAAAGAGACCTCGCTCGTCGAACATTTTGCGGGGCTTGTCGCTAGGCTTGGCGTTTCGAATTGCTGTGTCGGTCAATACCATTTGGGGGCCACCTTCATCTGCCGCTCTAAAGTGGTCCCCATCGTGGCCCCAAATGCATGTGAATGCAGACGGACACAGGCGAACGATTGCGGCCAGAAACTGCTGATTTATGGCAGATTTCCGCGATTCTAGCAATCGACTACGAACTGTGATGAATGAGTGAATGGTGCCCAGAAGAGGACTCGAACCTCCACGCCCTTGCGAGCGCCGCCACCTGAAGACGGTGCGTCTACCAATTCCGCCATCTGGGCACACAATGCAGCGATTCGTCTAAGCAAACGCTGCTGGGTAGGCGCGGGCCAATAGCGAGCCGTAGCCTTGCCTGTCAACGATTCGTGTCGGCTTTATGTGCCTTGCGTTCAAGGAACGCTTGCCCATCCCGCTGCATTGAAGCATTGGCACTCGCAAATTGAAAACCCGTGATATGGGATCATTGGATCATGGCAAACACATCTCCTTTGGCCGAAAAGCTCGTCACCGTCTTTGGCGGGAGCGGCTATATCGGCAATTACGTTGCGCAAAGCCTGCTCGAGCGTGGCGCGCGGCTGCGCATTGCAAGCCGCAATCCGGAGAAGGGCTTCTCGCTTCAACCGCTCGCCGACCTTGGGCAATTGCAGTTTGCCCGGTGTGACATCACCAAGGATGACAGCGTCAAAGCCGCGCTGCATGGCACGGATTACGTGGTCAATCTGGTTGGTGCATTCAGCGGCGATCTGGAGCAGTTGATGGGGGATGCACCGGGCACTATCGCCCGTCTTGCCCGCGAAACTGGCGTTACTGCCATGGTACATGTCAGCGCAATCGGCGCCGATGCCTCCTCCGAAACTGCCTATGCCCGCGGAAAGGCGCAAGGCGAGGTCAACGTATTGCAGGCATTCCCCAACGCCACGATTATGCGACCTTCCATCGTGTTTGGAAAGGATGATAACTTCCTCAACATGTTCGGGCAGATGATCGAGATGCTGCCCGTGCTGCCGGTGTTTGGCCCGGATGCAAAGCTCCAGCTTGTCTTCGCCGATGACGTGGCAGAGGCGATCGCCACGGCGTTGGAAGACCCGGCGGCATTTGGCGGCCAGACCTTCGAACTGGGCGGGCCCGAGCAGCTGAGTATGATGGAGATCAACCAGCGTATTGCCGCAGCGCAGGGGCGCAGCCGCCGCTTCATACCGGTTTCCGATGGCATGTCGGGGCTATTCGCCGCCTTGCCAGGCACACCTATGAGCAAGGACCAGTGGAAGCTGCTTAAGCCCGGCAGCACAGTTTCGGACAGCGCCCGCACCTTTGCCGATCTTGGCATCACGCCGCGTCCGCTTGGCCTGTTTCTGGACAAGTGGATGACCCGCTATCGCAAGTTCGGCCGTTTCGGGCTGAGCAATCTGCGCAACAAAGAGCGTGCCGCCCGCGGAACGCCTGTCCCGCCCACGGGTGCCGGCGCGCGCACCGACTGAGCAGCACCGGGTCCGTTGCGGGCGAGGCATGGACCACATGACCACGGTCCTGGACATGAAAATCACGCGGATCTGGACAGCCGCCATTGCGCGCATGTCTTTCAAAAAGCCCGGCTTCATGCGCCCGCTCTAGCGCGCGCCGCTGGAGTAGGAAAACCGGCTGGTCGCCTCAAATGCCGCTGACATCTGAAAGTGAGATACCGGTCGCTCCAACGCCGATGGAGCTCAGAGCGCTCCTTCAAACAAGGTAATCATATCCGCGTAAGCGCGCTCGGCTGCGGCGTCTGCAAATGCAGGACTGTCCGGAACGGTCCAGCCGTGGTCCCCTTCATATACATCGATCTTTGCCGGACGACCGGCGCGCCCTGCAGCTTTTGCGAAAAGCAGTTTATCTCTGGGTGATTGTGCATGATCATCCTGCGCAATCGCAATAAGATAGGTTGCGTCGGTTTCCTCGAGCAGTTTGTGCGGGCTTTCATCATCATCGCGCACCAGCCCGCCGCCATGAAAGCTCGCCGCAGCCTTTACCCGGTCAGGCACCGCATGGGCGGTGTACACGGTGAACGGGCCGCCCATGCAATATCCGGTTGTGCCGATCCCCCGCGCGCTATCAACCTGCTCCTGACCATCGAGCCATTCGACAATTGCCGTGGCATCACGCTTGACCGCGAAGGATGATAGCTTGTCGCGCCATGGCTTCACCTTCTGGAAGCCATCAGCCTCGATAAATGCAGCAAAATCCTTGAACTGTTCGCCCGCGACATCCCGGTAATACGGATTGACAACCAGCACAGCATACCCCTCGCTCGCGAGGCGCATGGCGATCTCGATATGCGATTGCCGTACTCCGCCAATGTCGGGCCAATGAATAATTGCCGGATATTGTTCGCCCTCTTCCGGGTAAAGCAGGAACCCGTCCATCGTGCCATCTTCGGTGATTATTGAAACAGCATCGCTGAACATGCTCATTGATGGGGCGATTTCTCCGTCACCTGAAGCTGCATCGGGCGCGCAGGCTGCAATGGTGGCTGCACCGGCCAGAACGCCGAACTGCCTCCGGCTGATCGCGTCCCTCGCCCACACTTTCAGTTTTGCCTCATCGCACATGCCGGTGTCCTCATTCAGGTGTGTCTAGGCCTGATAGACATGCGCGAGAGGATTGGACAAGCGCGCAATCAGGCGGCAGACTGCTTACCAATCGGGAGAGGGACTCGCATGAACATAAGAAACTGGGCGCTTGCTCTGGTCGGTTGGGGTGCAATTTCGGTTGCCGCATGTGCAGAATTGCTGGGCGGCGAAGACGGAAGGGTAACGCAGCAAACGCTGCTTGAGGCTGGCAGTGATGACGCCAACTGGATCACTCACGGTCGGACCTATTCCGAACAGCGCTTTTCGCCGCTAGATCAGATCAACGCCGAAAATGTCGGAGCGCTCGGCCTGGCATGGTCCGCTGATATGGATACGGCGCGCGGACAAGAAGCAACGCCTCTGGTAATTGATGGCAAGCTCTATCTCACCACCGCATGGAGCAAGGTAAAAGCTTACGATGCCGCCACGGGCGCGCAGCTGTGGGATTACGATCCCGAAGTTCCGGGGGAAACCGCGGTCAAGGCCTGCTGCGATGTCGTGAACCGAGGGCTTGCGACATGGGGGGACAGTCTGTTTCTCGGCACGCTGGATGGACGCCTCGTTTCGCTCGACCGGGACACGGGCGAAGTCCAGTGGGACGTTCAGACGACGGATAAGGAAAAGGCTTACACAATTACCGGCGCGCCGCGCGTGGTTGATGGCAAAGTCATCATAGGCAATGGCGGAGCGGAGTTTGGCGTGCGCGGCTATATCGCGGCCTATGACGCATCCAACGGCGACGAGCTGTGGCGCTTCTATACCGTGCCTGAGGGAAGCGAAGACGAAAGCTCGCCCGAATATCTGCAAGCCGCTGCCGAAACGTGGAACACACAAGTGCTTGCCGGGAATGACGCGATCGGCGGCGGCGGCACGGTATGGGATTCAATGGCGTACGACCCGGATCTGAACCTGCTGTATTTCGGCGTGGGTAACGGGTCCCCGTGGAACCGTGCGTACCGCTCTCCGGGTGAAGATGGCACTGGCGAAGGGGACAATCTGTACCTCTCCAGCATTGTCGCGATCAATCCGGACACCGGAGAATACGCCTGGCATTATCAGACCACACCGGGAGAGACATGGGATTACACAGCGACCCAGCACATCATCCTGGCGGACATGGAAATCGATGGCCTGCCGCGCAAAGTGTTGATGCAGGCACCAAAGAACGGGTTCTTTTATGTGATCGACCGCGAGAGCGGCGAGTTCATTTCCGGTGATCCCTATGTCGGTCTCAACTGGGCGACGGGCATCGATGAGAATGGACGCCCGATCGAAAACCCCGAAACGCGGATCGACAAGACCGGCGAGCCGGCATTGGTGCTGCCCGGGCCACTCGGCGGGCATAACTGGCATCCGATGGCGTATCATCCGGGCGAGAACCTGGTTTACATTCCCGCTTTTGAAGCCGGAATGCTTTATGCCCCTGAAGCGGACTGGAAACCCGATACCGCACGCGGTTTCAATGTCGGATTTGATTTGGGCGCGGGCGATTTGCCGCCTGATATGGGCTTCCGCCGCGAAGTAGCGAGCACGGTACGCGGCTTGCTCGTCGCGTGGGATCCGGTCGCAAAGGAGCCGCGCTGGACAGTTGAGCAGCCGGGTCCGTGGAATGGCGGCCTGCTGGCCACAGGCGGCAGTCTGGTGTTTCAGGGCAGCCAGCAAGGCGATTTCAGCGCCTATGATGCGCGAACAGGGGAGAGCCTGTGGAGTTTTGCTGCACAGACCGGTATCGTTGCGCCGCCGATAACCTACACCGTGAATGGCGAGCAATACATCGCGGTTCTGGCCGGATGGGGCGGCGCATTTGCGCTGACTGCGGATGGCGCGCTGATCGATGATCTGGCTCCAGTGCGAAACATCAGCCGATTGCTCGTTTTCAAGCTTGGCGCGAAGGGGGAATTGCCAGCGGAAATGGAACTGGCGAGCCTGCCTCTGGACCCACCTGCCAGCCGCGCCTCTGCAGAAACGATCAATCTGGGAAAGACAAAGTATGCCCGTTATTGCGCGGTGTGCCATGCTCCGGGTGCCGTTGGATCAACTGTGCTGCCGGACTTGCGCCGCGCCGGTTCACTCGGCAACCAGCAGGCTTGGCAGGCCGTGGTCCATGACGGCTTGCTCAAGGATAACGGCATGGCTGCTTTCGAAGGTTCGCTCAGCAAGGACGAGATCGAGGCGATCCGGGCCTATGTGATCCACCGCGCGAATGAGGACAAGGCGATGGAGGCGGAATTGAACATGGCGGGCAAGGTCGCGCGTCGCTGATCTAGCGCCCTCGCCAGGCAAAGCATATGGAATGGCGCAGGACCAGCATCCTGCGCGTTCAATCGCGATACTCAATCCGAATGCAGTCTGCCGCCTGCTTGGCGAGCTTGCGTGCCTCGTCGGTGTCGTCCGCCCATGCCAGCGCTGCGCCCATCCGGCGAAACGGGCGGGTGGTCGGCTTGCCGAAAATGCGCACATCCACATCCATCGACAGGCCCAGAGCCTTGTCGAGCCCGCGATAGGTGAAGGCATCGCTATCCCGGTCTGCCAGTATCACCGCCGAGGCAGAAGGGCCTGATGCGATCTCACCCGCGGCAATTGGCAGCCCCATGATGGCCCGGGCGTGAAGGTCAAATTCGCTGAGATCCTGCGAAATCAACGTCACCATCCCGGTATCGTGCGGGCGCGGTGACAATTCGGAGAATATCACATCTTCGCCCCGCACGAAGAATTCTACCCCGTACAGACCCCATCCCCGGCCATTCCCTTCGAGGGCAAGCACGACCTCTCTCGCCATATCTTCGGCCTGACGCAGGGCGGCTTCCTTCATTGCGGCAGGTTGCCAGCTTTCCTGATAATCGCCGCGTTCCTGGCGGTGCCCAATGGGCGCGCAGAAAGCAAAGCCATCCTTGTGTCGAACTGTCAGCAGGGTGATCTCGTAATCGAAGGCGATGAATTCTTCGACTATCACGCGCGCACGGTCACCGCGCATATTGGCAACCGCATAATCCCACGCCTCTTGCAACTGATCGGGGCTATCAACCTTGCTCTGGCCCTTACCCGATGACGACATGACCGGTTTGATTACGCAAGGCAGCCCCGTATGCGCAGCGCCCGCCTGTACCTCATCAAAGCTTTCGGCATAGCGATAGCGCGATGTCTTCAGGCCAAGTTCGCCTGCAGCCAGATCCCGTATCGCGTCGCGGTTCATCGTCAGCTGCGTCGCGCGGGCCGACGGCACAATGTTAAATCCCTCGGCTTCCAGATCGGCCAGCACTTCGGTGCGAATGGCCTCAATCTCCGGCACGATGTAATCCGGCTGATGTTTTTCGACTGCTGCGCGCAAGGCCGCTCCATCGAGCATGGAAAACACCTCCCGATCATCGGCAAGCTGCATGGCCGGGGCCCTGTCATAGGAATCGCAGGCAATCACACGCGCGCCGAGCCGTTTGGCCGAGATTACGAATTCGCGGCCCAGTTCACCCGAGCCGAGAAGGAGAATCGTTGCAGTATGCGCCATGGGCGCGAGGATTAGCCCGCGGCTGCGGCGCTGCCAACCTTCGCATGATAGGCGCACTCGCTCACCTGCATGCCGCCGCCTGCCTGCGCCATGACAAGCGCAAGCTCTGCCTGGCGTAGCGTCCAGTCCACGGTGCATTCAATACTGGTAAGCCCTGCGCTGGCGGTAAGCTTGGGAGCCTTTGCGGAAGACGACAGGGCCAGCGCGGAAAACGTCTTCAACACGTCGTCGGCCCACATTCGGGCTGCCCTGGGATCATTGTCGGGCAGGATCACAGCAAACCGTTCACTATCAAGCTGCGCGACTTCGTAGCCTGGCATAGCCATGGATTCGAGATATTTGGCGAAGCCCCACATGATTTCATCGGCAGTGCGCTGTCCGAATTGCATATAAAGGGCGCGCATCCGGTCCACCGAAAGGATCACCAGCTGCTGCCCGCCACCTTGGGCAAGGTGGCGGCGCAAGCTGGCGCAAAAAGCATGGCGATTGGCAAGACCGGTAAGCGGGTCCGTCACAGCGCGGCTGTGAAGTTCGCCTTCCAGAGACCGTTTGTGCTGGATCGATCTGAGCAATCCCAGCGCGCCTTCGGACTGGCCATCATCGTTGTTGATCACTTTGAGACTGAGCGCATACCAATTGTTGCATTCGCGAGTGCGCCGGCAATCGTGGTCCGATCCGCAGACCTTGACCGGAAATTCGCACCACCCTCGCGGCCTGTGTCCCCCAAAGACATTTGTGACGAAATGGCTGACATGATCGGCATAACCGCCTTCCGCCAGATCCGAGATATGCGGCATGACGAGCATCGAGGAAAAGTCCCTCCCCAGCTCGGAAGCGTTATCCGACGCGAAAACGATGAACCCCTGTGCATCCAGTCGGATAACGATATCCCCTGACGCCTCTTCAACCAGGCCGTGCAGCACACGGCCCTCCACATCACTCAATCCAATTTTCATGCCGAATTGCCCCCGGCTTAGCGACCAAATTATACCTCTTCGAATTAGAAGTCATGAATTCAAGTAAACTAACAAATTCACGAACTGGAATATATTTTCCCCTGACACCCCAGAACGTGATTTATACTTGTTAGTCTTGTTAAATTACTTGACTAAAAAACGAATCAGCGCTGAAAATTGTTTACCATAAAATCAGTTTTACTAGTGTGTCGTCTGTGTAACGCCTTGTAAAAGACAGGGTCATAGCTCAATCATAATACGGATATTGTTGGGAGCAGTTCCATAGGCCGTGGCAATACGTAGGCGACAATCCTGAGTGATTGCTGCGACCTCGGTTGATGCTTCGGATGCGGTCAGTTCGTCTGTTTCAACGCCCAAAGCTTCGGCGATGGCTTCGATCCGTTCTGGCAGAGGTTTGGCTTTGCCTTTCTCCCACGCCCAGACGGTCGGCTTGCTTACTTCAAGCGCATCGGCAATTTGAGCGAGAGTCAGGCTGCGTTCCCGGCGAAGGCGGTTTAACCGCATACCGAAACTTTCCGAGGGGCTGGCGCTGAGCTGTGCGGGCGCATCCGGGTACGAAACAGATGGGCCTGGCGTGCCAAGAGTGCCGATCAACCCGCCCTGAAGCTGCACCGCGGCCAGTGCCGCTGCATCGAGCGTTTCCGCGAACGCCCCGCCATACAGATATTCGCTATGCCAAACGATTACTGCATCCACCGGGCCAACCTCCGGCAAATCGATTTCCAGCACCTCGCCCTGCTCCAGAGGCAGGCTCGTTTCAAGCAATAGGCCCGAGGTTGAGAGATTGTGGATCGTAACGTTCGCTTCCAAACCGCCGGAAAGCGTGCCTGATGTTTCCAATTGCATCCCCCGCCGCGGCTCACGCCGATCATCGAGGACGTTGCTGGCAGTGTCGAGATGCGCTTTGAGAACCATAGTCGTGCTCCGAAGAAGGGAGCCCGATAAGTCGCGTTAGCACATTTAATGAAGTGCTACCGATTATGGTTAATATCGACCAAACGCCTGATCACTAGCGACGACTTGCGCCCTGTTAACTAGCCCGTGTTACTGAAATTGCCTTTCTACGCATCACCATCCCCCCCCCTAAGAGATCGCGCATCAATCGGCTGCGTCAAGCCCGTATGCAGTGTGGAGCACGCGCACAGCCAGCTCGGTTTCATCCTCGTCAATCATGACGCTGACCTTGATCTCCGATGTTGAGATTGCCTGAATGTTGATCCCGCGATCCGACAGAGCGCGGAACATGGTGCTGGCGACCCCCGCATGGCTTTTCAT
>CALLQC010000162.1 GCA_938015255.1 uncultured Erythrobacter sp. | reverse complement strand
GCGGCGCCAAGCCCCTGAAGCGCGTGGACCCGTAACTGGTGGGTGCGCCCGGTTTCAGGGCGGAACCGGATGAGCGAGCGTTTGCGATCGCCCTCGCCAATGGTCTGGAGCAGTTCCCAATGCGAAATCGCCGGCTTCCCCTTTTTCGCAGCGATCATCCGCCAGCCTTTTTCGGCCGAGCTGATTTTTGAAAGGGAAAGCTCGATTGTGCCTGATTGCTCGCTCGGCTCCATATCAATGATCGCAAGATAGGTTTTGCCGACCAGGCGATCTTCAAAAGCCTTGTTGAACCGTTTGAGCGCTTTGGGATTGCGGGCTAGCAGCAGGCAGCCGCTGGTATCCGTATCGAGGCGGTGGACAGCCACTGGAGGACGCTGAAAGCCGAGCTTGAGCTGCTCGATATGATCGAACAATGCCGGACCGCCGCGCTTCGGACGGTCAACCGGCAAACCTGACGGTTTGTTGATCACCAGCGCTTCACCGTCTTCGAACACGATAGGGATATTCATAAGGTTGTCTTTTCTGTTGCCGCCTTCACTGGCGCGCGCCCGGGTATAGGGCGATCAAATCAATTTCGCAGAGAAAAGCCCGCGCACCGCGTTGCCGAGCTGAAATCCTTCCGCAAGATCATCGAGGGTCAATTCGGCCTCGCGAACCTGGCCTTTTTCGAGCAGGAACTCGCGCAGGACACCGGGCAATAGGCCCAAGGACGCAGGCGGAGTGAGCAATTCCCCGCCGCGTTCCACAAAGATATTGGCGAAGCTGCCCTCGGTTACAAGGCCATCTTCGCGAACAAGAATAGCCTCGTCAGCGCCGTGACTTTTGGCTGCCGCAAGCGCATCTTCATAAAAGCCGCGGTCAGACGTCTTGTGGCGCAGGCGCCAGTCTGAGGGGTCCAGAGGATTGGGCAGGGCAATCACTGTGGCTGCCTGATCGAAAGACTCAGGCAGCGGCGCGGTTTCGAGCGCCGTCGCGCCGCTGCGGGCAGTGAGCAGGCGCAGCTTTGCCGGTTCCTCCAGCTCGAAACACAGCGCCTGGATCTGGTTGCGCGCTGCGTGGCGATCAAATTCAAACCCGAGCTCCTGCGCACTGCGTTTCATGCGGGCAAGATGCAGCTCCAGCATGGCAATGCCGATCTCGGGATTGAACTCCATTGTCTCGATCAGGTCGAAAAGCGGGGCGGTGTGCAGATGCGAAGACCGACGGGCAAACCCGGCCTTCACCTCGCACTCGCGGCGCTCGGCCATGGGATCGCTATCCGCAACGATCGCCGACCCGACACCGAGGACTGCCGTTCCTTGCGAATTTTCTATAGGAGTGAGCCGCAATGTGCGAATTGCGACGTTGAATGCCGCGTTGCTATCCGGGTCGATCCTGCCGATTGCCCCGCAATACGGTCCGCGAGCGTCGCGCTCATGCTCCTTAATAAGCTCCATTGCCCGGATCTTGGGGGCGCCCGTGATCGAACCGCACGGGAACAGCGCGCGGACCAGATCAAAAGCGCCCTTCCCTTCGACGAGATCAGCGCGAACGCTGGAAACCATCTGGTGAACGGTCGGATAGCTTTCGACCGCGAACGGGTTATCCACCCGCACGCTGCCCGGCACGGCAATGCGGCTGAGATCGTTGCGCATCAGATCGACAATCATCAGGTTTTCGGCCTTGTCCTTTGCCGATGATGCGAGCTCTTGTGCCAATGCCAGATCGCTCACTTCATCATGGCCGCGAGGGCGTGTGCCTTTCATCGGTTTGGCCTTCGCGTTGTCTCCTTCGAGCGACACAAACAGCTCAGGCGAGAAACTGAGCAGCCAATGCGACCCGTCGTATATTGCTCCGCCATATCCCGCGCTCGCCGCAGAGCGAAGCTGCGCATAAAGGGCCAGCGGGTTACCGCGATAGGAACCCGCAAGCGGATAGGTGAGATTGGCCTGATAAATATCGCCGGCGTGAATCGCCTCGCGCAGAGCTGCGAAAGCGCCGTCATAGCCGCCAGACGACAATTGCGGTTCAAGCGGACCAAGCGATGCCGTTCCCTCGCTGCGAACAGAAAGCCATCCCGGCACGTCTACGGCGCTTATCGAGCGTGGTTCATCGAACACGCCGAGCCATACCAGCGGCCCTGCCGCACCCGAGCGCGTATTTGCGAGCCCGGCCAACTTTGGTTCAAGCACCAGTCCGGCCTCATACGCGATATATCCGGCCAGATGACCGCCCGCTGCGCGTTCTTGGTCTGCGCAGAGCAGCGTCTTTTCGACTTCGCTGGCGTGAAAGGCAGTGAAGATTTCACGCGGATTTTCATACAGCAGGGCATCGGCACCTCCGCGCTGATCACTCGCGGCACCGCGTGCATCGTCCAGCAATACAAATGGCGTGGTCTGACCCATATTTTCCGCCTTACCGCATTGGCAGGCCAAGTCGAGTGCTTGACCGCTCCGATTTGGCTCTGCACAGCTTTTTCAAATGATAACGAGATAAAGGGGCTGACAGCGGCATGAGCGATATTTTTCTGGGACTGGGCGGCAATGGCGAAAACCAGCATCTCGCGCTGGGCCGTGCGAACCGCCACGGCCTGATCGCCGGAGCAACCGGTACGGGTAAAACGGTGACATTGCAGGGCCTGGCTGAAAGCTTTTCCGAGCAGGGCGTTCCGGTTTTTGTCGCGGATGTGAAAGGCGATCTCTCCGGCATTGCGATGCCTGGCTCACCGTCGTTCAAGCACGCTGACAAACTTGAGGCGCGCGCCAAAGAACTTGGCATGGATGATTACGGGTATTCCGATAATCCGGTCATTTTCTGGGATCTCTATGGCGAGCAAGGGCAC
>CALLQC010000161.1 GCA_938015255.1 uncultured Erythrobacter sp. | reverse complement strand
CGGCGGCAGGCCAGTATCCCATGTCGGCGGGATCTCGATAAACTTAAGATTGGCTTTCTCGCGCTTGAACACGGTCTTGATACGACCATAGGGCGAACTCGCATCCCATGACTGTTCGGCGACATCAGCAATTTCCAGCTGAGCCCATTCGGATTTGGCCGGATCATCGGAGGATTGAGCATGGAGAATGGACAGCGGGGCGAAGACAAGAGCCACCAAGGATGCGTCGCGGATCTTGCGAAGTCGGGCGAGGATCGCATCGAATACACTTTGCTCGTTCAACCCACCCACTCAGTTTCTCCCCGAAAGCCGGATGCAAGCAACCAGCCTAGCTTAACACATTGATCCACCCTACCCATTGCTGAGACAGATTGCCCCAGATGTCTTTCCTATAATCGCATAGCGATAGCGAGAACGCGCCGAAAATCTCGGTTGATACGCAGCCATGATATTGAAAGCTCTTTTCGGCAATTGCCGGATGCCCGCAGACTATCAAGACATAAATGGGCTTCACCCCAGCCTATATGCGCCTTATATGAACTAGTGATTTTCACATATATGGATTCTTCGATGGCGGACGATGTTGTTAAGTCGGTCGGCAGAGTTCTCGCCGTTCTGGAATTGTTCAAGCTCAGACGCGAATCTCTCTCAGGTTCTCAGATCGCTACTGAGCTCGGCTATCCGAGTTCGAGTACGAATGCTGTTCTGAAAAGCCTTGTTAAACTTGGCTATCTTTCCTGGGACACGCAGAGCCGCCGCTATTTGCCCACAATCAGCGTTACGGGCCTCGGAGAATGGATACCGGACAAATTGTTGACCAATGAAATTCTCGTAATGTTGAAGGTTTTGCATGAGGGAACCGGAGAAACCGTCACCCTGTCGACCCAGATCGATCTGAACATGCAATTTGTGCGGGTCTTGCCCGGCACGTTTCCGATCTCGCTTTCGTTGACAGAAGGCTATCTTGGCCCACTTTTCGGATCGGCAGTGGGGACAGCTTGCCTTGCGCAACTAAGCGATGATGAGATCAGCAAGCTGCTGACACGGGTCAGATTGAAAGGCGGAAGTGCTGCAGATCAGTTGGAACTGGCCGACGTGATGGAAGAAGTGGAGGCGACGCGAGAGCGCGGCTATGCGGTTGGGTTCGATCTGATCCTGCAGGACACCGGTGCAATTGCGATGATCATTCCCTCCCATCCCAAATTCGTGATTGGCGTTGGCGGACTTTCGCAGCGGATACAACGCAACAAGGAAACAATCATTGATCTGATGCAAAGAACGGTCGGTGATCGTGTGACCGCGCCAGTAGTCGGTTAAGATACGCCTGAAAGCAGGTAATACTGACAACCTACCACACTTGTGCAATCGAGCGGGCCATGCGGCCAGCCTCAGCAATCAGTCAAAACGATCTTGATGACACTATTATCGCCCCTGGAACTCACAAATATTGCGCCTTCATGGTTAACAGCGATTCCAACCGGCGCATTGCTCGCGATCCGGTAATCTGGGCGCGCAATGCGCAAGTCTCGGGCTAGGAACGTGCGCGCACCGTCGGTCAGATTGATCGCAGTGACGCTCCCCTTGCCCGCTTCGACGATGGCAATGCGGCCGTCATTGGGCCGCGCAATCGCGAGCGGATCGTGAAGTCCGGAAACCAGTTCGGTCCTACTTCCACTGAAGAGTGCTGTGAGTCTAACGCGAACTCGTCTCTGCTAGACATAGGGCACCCTACCCTCGCCGTCCTTCAAGCCATGAAGTTTTGCCACTCAGCCAATGCGGCTGAACAGTTGGTCTCGTAAGTCTGTCTGTCGATGAGGTGGCGATCTGAACTGAAGTGATTGTGAACGTTTGCATGGGCGGAGGCGAACTTCTGAAGTGACTTGATCCTCCGAAACCGCTGCATGACATGTTTTCTTCGTCGTAGTGCCAGGTGTGAGTTCTCGGTTCGATTGTTGAGCCACCTTCTCATTTTGCGGCGGTCTTCGATGCGAAGATCGTTCTTGACTGCAGGGTATGATCGGAGGCCATCCGTGACTATTTCGGCCGGACTGCCGTGGTGCTTCAACGCCCCCTTAAAGAACTTCAAAGCGGCTGACTTATCTCGTTTCTTGGTAACGTAGCTCTCCAGTACTTCACCTTCATGATCGATGGATCGCCAGAGATACTGCGTCTCGCCATTGATCTTCACAAACATCTCGTCGAAGTGCCAGCGCCACCGCGCTGGAAGGACGCATTTCACCGACCACAAGACTGACAAGCAGCTCTCATATTACGCAGAACAGGCCAACAGACGCAGCCGGGCCCGTGCAGGAATGCAGAAAGTGATGGCGAACCGGAGTGGCGAACCCGTTGACGGACCCGAAAACGTTTTTCTTTTTCAGTTACTTGTAAAGGGGGTGGCGGAGCAGGAGGGATTCGAACCCTCGATACGGGGTTACCGTATACACACTTTCCAGGCGTGCGCCTTCGACCACTCGGCCACTGCTCCGCATGTCCATTCTCGCGTTACCGCCAAGCTACTTGAGCCTGGCGGCACTGCGCCACAGTAAACTTTGCAAGCGCTGCCAGATTCAGGACGAGGCGGGCATCTAGCGGGAGAGAGTGCTGCGCGCAAGACGAAGTGCCAAGACACCGCCCTATCCAATCAAAAATATGCTATCAGGAGTCGCATTGGATGGCGCTGCGCGGAATGGCATTCCCTGCGAACGCTGTCACAAGAGCCCCTTTCCGCCCTCGAAAACGCGTGGAAAGGGGTTTTTGTTTGGAAAAAGTGGTGCCACACAGGCTCCATGAAAAAAGCTCTCTTCGCTGCCTCTGCCGCCCTTGTGCTCGCCCTTCCCGTTTCGGCTCAGGATGAACCGGACGCGCGCTCAAGTAACGAACCGATAGCGCAGACAGAAACTCCTACCCCTTCTCCCAACGATATCGTCGATGCCGCGTCACCCGATGAGTGGGTGGCGATTGCGGCGGAGGATCTGCTGGTGATGACGCTCGCACCTGATGCACAGGGCAATGAGCGCGAGGTGGTGATCCAGCTGATGCCCCCGCCGTTCTCGCAAGGCTGGGTCGAGAACATCCGCACCCTCGCCCGCGCTGAGTGGTATGACGGGATTTCGGTGAACCGCGTGCAGGACAATTATGTCGTCCAGTGGGGCGATCCGGGATATGACAATCCCGAAAGCGGCGAGACCGAGACCAAGCCTTTGCCGGACTGGCTGAATGTTGTGGGTGAGGATGATTATGTTGTGCGAGCAAATCAGGATGGTCTTCTGAAGTTCGCAAGCAGAGGGGGTGCGTTCTGGAACAATTTTTATTCAGCACATCGAAAGTACACCGGACGGCTCATTCCCAGCAAACCCTACAACTTTGATAGCTATTCGCGTTCCTTTTATCTGGCGAATGGCTGGCAGTTTTCTCTGAAGGATGACGAGTGGGCACCCGTCCACTGCTACGGCATGGTCGGCGTCGGTCGAAACTACTCGCCGGACACTGGCTCGGGTGCGGAGCTCTACACAGTCATCGGCCATGCGCCGCGCCATCTCGATCGCAACATCGCGCTGGTCGGCCGGATCATCACCGGAATGGAGCACCTCTCCTCGCTGCCGCGCGGATCAGGCGTGCTCGGCTTCTATACCGAGGAGGAAGCGGACAAGCGCACGCCAATCCTTTCGGTGCGTGTCGCTTCGGACCTTGCCGAGAGTGAGCAGCCCGCCTTCGAATATCTCTCCACCGAAAGCAAGACCTTCGCGAAATACGCAGAAGCGCGCGCCAATCGCCGCGATCCGTTCTTCATCCAGCCAGCAGGCGGCGTGGATATCTGTAACATTCCTATCCCCGTTCGTTCGGCCGAGCAGGAGTGAGGAATGACTGAGGCGGTGGAAGCCAACCTGCCTCTCAAGCGCTGGCGGGGAGAACGCGGAACCTATCACCTCGTAACTTTTACAGGCGAGCCAGCTAGGATCATTGGCGAGCACGCTCTGTTGCAGAGGCTCGAATTCGGCAAGAATCGCGGCTTCGGCTCGGTAAAGGTCATGGCGCGGATCGGCGAGACGGCATGGAAGACATCGGTTTTCCCGCAAAACAGCCGCTCAGAATGGATATTGCTAATCAGCAAGAAGGTGATGCGTGCCGAAGAATTGTCCGAAGGCAACCCGGTGCTGGTTGCGCTAAAATTGCTTTAAGCCCGCTGCATGAGCTCGATCCGGTTCCCGAACGGATCAGAGGTGAAAAACCGGTTGTAACCCTCGACCGGTTTATCGTTGCTGGTTTCATAACCAGCGCCTTCAAGCTGCGCCCTTAAATGGCACAGATCGTCAACCAGGAATGCAGGATGCGCCTTGCGCGCCGGTTTGAAATCAGGATCGACGCCGATATGCAGGCGCATGTCGCCACTCTCGAACCAGCACCCTGAAGGTGACAGATTGGAAGGTTTGGGCACTTCGACCATTCCCATTAATCCGGAAAAGAATGCGCGCGCTTTATCCTCACCGCCTTCCGGTATCGCAAGCTGGATATGATCGAGACCGACGATCCCCATCAGACGCGTTCAGCCTGAGCAATTGCGTCACTAGCACGCAGCGCGCTGAGTATTCGCGCGAGGTGAGAAAGATCCTGAACTTCCGCCTCGATATGATAAGTCACAAATGGATGATCGAGCTCATGCTGGACCAGGCTCGTCACGTTGCTTTTGTTCTGGGCGAAAACCCCAGCCATTTCGGCCAATGTGCCCGGCCGATCGTAAATGGTCACGGATAGCTGACCGACTGCGCCATGCGATCGTTTACCCCAACTTAGATCGAGCCAATCATTGTCGACCCCGTCCGCAAGCTCAAGGCAGTTGATCGCATGAACCAGAACAGCTTCACCTTTCCGCCGCAGTCCGACTATCCTGTCTCCAGGCACAGGATGGCAGCAGTTCGCAAGCTCAAAGCCGACACCGGGCGTCATACCCTTGATTGATATGGCCCGATCCCGCGGTGACCAGTCATCTTCATCGCCAAAGTCGGCGGTGCATCCCGGAACGAGGGCTTCCATAACTTCGCGGTCAGTCAGTTTGGCTGCGCCTATAGCGTACATAAGGTCTTCCGGCCCTTCGAGCCCCAATCGCTCTATCGCAGCGCGAATGGCTTTCTTCCCAATGCGGGCAGGCACTTTTGCGGCAATCTGATCAAAAAGTTTGGAGCCTATATCGGCAATTTCGGCGCGCTCTTTCATCCGCACTGCCCGTCGGATCGCAGCGCGCGCTTTGCCGGTCACGACAAAGCCCAACCAGGAAAGCTGGGGTTCTGCCCCGGCGCCCTTGATGATCTCAACCACATCGCCATTGTTCAGAGGCGTGCGCAGCGGCATGTGCCTCCCATTGATCTTGGCTCCGACCGTCTCCAGTCCAAGATCGCTGTGCACTGCAAAGGCAAAATCGACCGATGTTGAGCCCTTCGGCAACTGGAACAGCGCGCCCTTGGGCGTGAACGCAAAAATGCGATCCTGATAGATCGCCATGCGAGTGTGTTCGAGCAATTCTTCAGCATCGTGGCTCGCATCGACAATTTCGATTAAATCACGAAGCCAGCCAACCTGTCCATCCGCCGTGTCATGCTGCTTGTAAGCCCAGTGCGCGGCAAGTCCGAACTCGTTGCGACGATGCATTTCACGCGTGCGCACCTGCACCTCCACACGCATCGAATTTTCATACATCAACGATGTGTGCAAAGACCGGTAACCATTCGTCTTGGGCGTTGAGATGTAATCTTTGAACCGGCCAGGCAGGAACTGCCAGGTTGTGTGCAATACGCCCATTGCGGCATAACAATCGGCTTCACTTTCCGTGATTACGCGGAACGCCATGATGTCCGTTACCTGCTCAAAGCTGACATGCCGCTCCGACATTTTTTGCCAAATCGAATACGGGTGCTTTTCACGGCCTGAGACTTCCACATTCAGCCCGGCTTCTGCCAGCGCCTGCTTGATCTTGAGCGCAATTGCATCAACCTGACCGCCATCCTTACCGCGCAGCTCCTCCAGCCGCTTTGTTATGGTATGAAAGGCCTCCGGCTCCAGCTGCTCGAATGCGAGCAGCTGCATCTCGCGCATATATTCATACATACCAACCCGCTCGGCAAGAGGCGCGTAGATATCCATCGTCTCACGCGCGATGCGCTGGCGTTTCTCAGGCTTCTTAATGAAATGCAGCGTGCGCATGTTGTGAAGACGGTCTGCCAGCTTGACCAGCAAGACACGGATGTCTTCAGACATGGCGAGCAGGAATTTGCGCAGGTTTTCAGCCGCACGCTCATCTTCCGGCATTGCCTCGATTTTGGAGAGCTTCGTCACGCCGTCAACGAGCCTCGCAACTTCAGGCCCGAAGTTCTTCTCTATGTCTTCAATCGTTGCGAGCGTGTCCTCAACCGTGTCATGCAGCAGCGCCGTTATTATGGTCTGCTGATCGAGCTGCAGATCCGTCATCAAACCAGCGACTTCCACTGGATGTGAGAAATAGGGATCACCGCTCGCGCGCTTCTGTGAACCGTGTTTCTGTACCGTATAAACATAAGCGCGGTTAAGCGCTGCCTCGTCGGCATTCGGGTCGTAATCGAGGACCTTTTCAACGAGTTCGTACTGGCGCAGCATGATGGTGAATGTGCGGGGAAGCGCGATCTATTGCAATGCAAAAACACTCAGTGGTTAATTAGCCTGCCTGGGCTGCTGCAAACGCTTCCAACTTCGCTATCCTGCCGGACACGACCAACTCATCATCGGGTAAGATCAGCGTATCAGGGACTGCATGGATAAAATCCTCACCGGGACGTTTGACACCGATTACCGTGACATCAAATCTTTTGCGGCACTGACTGGTCACTAAGGGCAAACCAACGATGGGCTCAGGTGCCTTCAATCTAGCGATTGCAAACTCGTCACCGAAAGAGATGAAATCGAGCAGTCGCTCGTTGACCAGATGCGCGACCTGTTCGCCCATCCGTTGTTCCGGAAATACAACATGATGCGCGCCAGTGCGCTCCAGAATTTTTGCGTGACCTTCGTTGTTTGCCTTTGCCCAGATGTTGGGCACACCCAGATCTACCAGTGCAAGCACGGCTAACAGGCTCGCTTCGATTTGCGAGCCGATAGCCACTATCGCGGTATCAAATGAACCCGCTCCGAGTTTTTCGAGGCAGTTCTTTTCGGTACAATCGGCTTCAATTACCTGGGTAAGGATTCCTGCATGTTCTTTGACCAACCCCTCATCTGAATCGGCCGCGAGCACTTCGTGCCCCATCTTCTCCAATGTTTGCGCCACCGAGCTGCCGAACCGGCCAAGCCCGATGACCAAAACAGGTGCGCGTTTGTTAGCCGACAATGGGGTTCTCCTCGGGATAGCGATAAGAAGGTGAGTTTTTGCCCAATGCAAGCGCGGTCGCGACGGTAATAGTTCCGACTCGCCCCACAAACATCAGCATTATGATCACGATCTGCCCGGATGGCGGCAGGTCGCCGGTGATACCGGTCGAAAGGCCAACCGTTGAAAAAGCAGAAATGCACTCGAAAAAAATGTCCTGCAATTCAAACTCAGTAACAACGGCGAGATAGCTCGTTGCAGCAAGGATCAACACGCTGGCGAGAACGGCGATGCTCAGTGCCTGTCTCTGGACGTCCTCTCCGAAACGCCGCTGGAACAGCGTCGCATCGTTGCGCCGTAAAATTTCCGACGTGACCATCGCAAACAGCACAGCAGCCGTCGTGATCTTAATCCCGCCAGCGGTCCCGGCGCTGCCGCCGCCAATAAACATCAGGCCATAATTTGTGAGCAATGTCTCATCTCGAAACGCGCCCACATCCAAACTATTGAAACCAGCAGTGCGCGGCATGACCGAATGAAACGCAGCATTTAGCGCCTTTCCGCCGAAACCCATCGGGCCCAACGTATCGGGATTGCTCCATTCCATGGCCAATATTGATATGAAGCCCAACCCCAAGAGCAATGCCGTACCTGTCAAAGTGATCTTCGAGTGTAGTGAATATTTGCGCCAACCTGCACGGTTTTCTCGCAGATCCTGCATCACCGGAAAGCCCACCGCAGTAATGATTACGGCGATCATGATAGGCACCAGCACAAAAGCATCGGATTGAAATCCCATGACACTGTCTGAATAGCTGGAAAAGCCGGCATTATTGAAAGCACTGACTGCGTGGAAAATACCGTGCCACGAGGCTGCCGCCCATCCGTAATCATAGGCCCAAACCAGCCTGACAGTGAGAATAGCTGCAACCAGCGTCTCGACACAAAAAGTGATAACAAATACAAGCACCAGCACAGATCGGGCATCACCCATATCCAGACGGCCACGTTCCACTTTGGTCGCTATTCTGGATCGCAGATCAAACCCGCGTCCCGCAAGCAGTCCAAGTAGAGTGGCAGACGCCATGATGCCGAACCCGCCGATTTGAAAGAGCGTAAGAATGACAATCTGACCGAAGAACGACCAATAGGTCGCCGTATCCTCTACAATAAGGCCGGTAACCGCGATTGCTGAAGTGGAGGTAAAAAAAGCTGTGAGAAGTTCGGGCTGAGTACCGTCAGCATGCGAAATCGGAAGCCACAATAGCAGCGTACCAACTGCGATTGCGCCGAGAAACAATAGCGGTATCAGCCTTATGGGGTCGCGCCATTCTGTCACGCGTCTTTAATGAACTGCACATCAGAGTGTTCCCCGCAATCTGTCAGGTCCATGTCGCCCTCGGCGGCAGGCTCATCAGAATGGCATCAATATTGCCGCCGGTTTTGAGGCCAAAGATCGTGCCTCGGTCGTAGACAAGATTGAATTCGGCGTAGCGCCCGCGATATTCCAGCTGCTGTGCCTCGTCGTCGGACGTGAACTCGCTATTCATGCGTTTGCGAACAAGCTTCGGATAGATATCCAGAAATGCCTTGCCGACATCTTGGGTAAAGGTGAAGTTGCGATCCCAACTTGGATCATCATCACATTCGAGATGATCGTAGAAAATCCCGCCCACTCCGCGGTGAACGTCGCGGTGAGGCAGGTAAAAATATTCATCCGCCCACTTCTTGAAACGCTCGTAATAGGTCGGATTGTGCGCCATGCATGCCGCGCGCATGCTCGCGTGGAATTCCTCCGTGTCGTCTTCATAGGGAATTGGCGGGTTAAGGTCCGCACCGCCGCCGAACCATGCCTTGCCCGTGGTAAGGAAGCGTGTGTTCATATGCACGGCAGGTACATGGGGGTTCGCCATATGGGCGACGAGACTGATGCCCGTAGCAGTGAAACCGGGGTTATCCGGATCCGCGCCATTGACGCTGCCTGCAAACTCTTTCGGAAAGTTTCCACGAACAGTGGAACAATTCACTCCGACCTTTTCGAACACCTTACCTTTCATCAATCCTTGGACCCCGCCGCCCGGATCATCGTTGCCCTCTTCTTCGCGGGTCCACGGCGTATACGTAAAGGTCGCGTCCGATCCGGCCTCGCGTTCAATGCTTTCAAACGCAGCGCAAATTTGGTCACGAAGGCTTTCGAACCATTGGCGCGCGCGATCAGTGTGCGAAGTCCAGTCAGTCATGTAAATTCCCGTCCCAATTCCATCTGTCGCTCCCAATGACAGCGGATGTGTCCATCCGCTTTGACACAGATCAAGTCAACCTGGGACTTCACAAATCGACGCTTGCCAAACTCCAATGGGGTCGCCAGTTACATTGGATGGTTCCTGTTTCGTTCGCACCATTGGATTTCGCTGGCGAAGAGCTGGTTATGCTCAGAGGCAACGCGCTTTATTGGCCGCGCGAGCAGGCCTTGCTTGTGGCGGACCTGCATCTCGAAAAAGGAAGCTGGTATGCGAAAACCGGCCAGATGCTGCCGCCCTATGACAGCCGCGAAACTCTGGAACGGATAGCTGATGCGGTGAAGATTACCGGAGCGAGGCGTGTCATAACTCTCGGTGACAATTTCCATGACAGCGATGGCACGAGCAGGTTAGATCCATACGCCTGCGGAATGCTTGAATCGCTGACCCGAGCGCTTGACTGGGTATGGATCACTGGCAATCACGACGAAGCGATGCACCGGTCGTTCGGTGGGACGCTGGTCAACGAACTTGAGTTAAACGGAATTGTCCTGCGCCATGAGGCGAAACGCGGGGAAGTCCGCGCAGAACTATCAGGACATTATCACCCCAAAATGCGGCTAAAAGTGCGCAATCGCCACATTGCGCGACCGTGCGGAGTGATTGGCCGAAGCCTGGAAAATGGCGACCGCATGATCGTGCCTGCCCTCGGCGCATATACTGGAGGAATGGACGCAGGGTCTCCGGAGATACTCAGAGCGCTCAGCCCGGCCATGCAGATCGACGCGGTACTGCTGGCGAAAGGCAAATTGGTCACATTTCCGCTTTATCGCGCGGCCGCGTGAGGTTCCGCTAGAATTTGCTGACAAATCGGCTTACATACCCGCCCGAAGCAATAAGGCTGCAACAGGAGATTCTCACATAGCCCGTCCACCTCGGCGTTCGATGGCCCCGCCAACTAAAAGCGGCCCTCGCTACGATCAATTTATACAAGTACCCAAGGTTCGCGTCATCGATGACGAAGGAGAAAACCTTGGCGTAATGTTCACCAACGAAGCCGTCGAGCAGGCGCAGGACAAAGGTTTAAACCTTGTCGAAGTCTCGCCCAATGCCGACCCACCGGTGTGCAAATTCCTTGATGTCGGCAAATATCGCTACGAAGCCCAGAAAAAGGCAAATGCTGCTCGCAAGACGCAGAAGACGCAGGACATCAAAGAAGTAAAGATGCGTCCGAACATCGACACTCACGATTATGACGTGAAGATGCGGAACGTGAACAAGTTCATCGACAATGGCGATAAGGTGAAGGTCACCTTGCGTTTCCGCGGGCGTGAGATGGCTCACCAGCATCTTGGCATGGATCTGCTTAAACGGGTTCAGGAAGATGTTGAGGAAACTGCCAAAGTCGAAGCCTTTCCCCGCTTGGAAGGCCGGCAGATGCTAATGGTGCTGGCACCCAAGTAACACAATCAGGGAGCCGGGTGGATCATGGTCCAGAATTTCGGGCCGCCGCCCGGCACATCCCACTCAGATACGATGTCGAAACCAAGCCGAGCGTAAATCGCAACGTTGCTGGCTTTTGCTGTTTCCAAGAGTACGCCTTGCTTCTTATCAGCGGCCTGGCGGATCACCTTCCGCACAATAGCCCCGCCCAGCCCTTGCCCCTGTGCCGAAGGCGCGACGCCTAGATATCTAAGATATAAATGCGGCTGCGGGTAAGGATGGTGCGCGTGCATCGCCTTGGCCATTCTTAGACCACGCGGCAGCGCTGCTCCAAACAGCGCGAGCAAACGTAGCGAATCCCGAATTCGGCTGTCGTTCACCTCACCAGAAGGGTAGATCAGCGCCGCCGCAAGCATTTCGCTTGATGCAATCACACTTCCATGCCGATGCGATTGCGCTGCCATAACGTTGAAAAATCCGGGTAATATCCGGCGACGCTTGTGTGGATCGGTTACAAGCCACGCAATCGCCGGATCGTCCTGAAAAGCGAGAGCCAGGGTTTGCGTTAGGCCGGTAGATGGTTTGACCTGTGTTTCGATAACGCGATCATTTTTCATGGTGATCAGTTATGTCACACGCAGGTTTGGAAATTAAGCGCGCAGAAAAATTCTGAAGCTCCGTAAGAACTTTCTGGTTCATCAGACTAAAGGCGTGATCTTACCGGAAAGGACAACGAAATTCATCGCCGACCAACAGCAGGTGTGTTCGATGAATAACACACCTCATCCGACTATCGGCGACAAACTTGTAAGGCATTCAGCTATACCTCTTTCATCTGTTTGGGATCGGTTTCCGCCCGCAAGGGTTCCTCAACGAGGTCGTGACACACGAATAGAGCGCTCCTGCCCTAAAGGAGCAACCCCGCACCAAGGCTCCATCAAGAGGGCCAGAACAAGACTATTCAGGAAGGACTGGATATTATGCCCCGCTTTCAGGCTCTTGCCCTTACAACTGCAAGTGCGTTCGCGTTGATCGCTTCCCCCGCATTGGCGCAATCGAACGACCCGCAGTTCGAAACTTTTGCGCCTTCGGCCAATCCCAACACAGATAAAATCGACTATTCTGTTTGGGACGAGGCCATGAAAAATCTCGTGGTATCCATGGGCCCCAGCTTGCGCGAAACCGCAGGCTCACCGCCACAGTCGTATGGCTCGCGGCGCCAATATGGCCACGTTTCCCGCTATCGACTGGAGGGCACCCGACTGCTTTTCAGCTTCCTGGATGCCGAGGTGAAGGCAAGCTTTGGCGAGTATCGCCGCGATCTCGAAGCGACCGCCGATACCGTCGATATCCAGTCCCTTTCACGCAATGAACAGCTGGCCTATTGGATCAATCTTCATAACGTCGCGATGATTGAAAAAATCTCGGATGAATGGCCCGTTCGTCAGCCTCGCACTATCAAAGTGGACGGCGTGCCGTTGGATGATGCAAAATTCATCACCGTTGAAGGAATCGCCCTCAGCCCGAGAGATATTCGCGAGAAAATTGTCTACGCCAACTGGAAAAGCCCGATCGTGATTTACGGTTTTTGGCGCGGAGAAATTGGGGGTCCTTCGATCCAACGCGAAGCCTACAATGCCGACAATGTCGGACGGCTACTTGAACGCGGTGCCCGTGATTTCGTGAACTCGCTGCGCGGCACACAAAAATCCGGAAACACTTTGCAGGTATCGGAGTTTTTTGAAGAAGCCGCGCCGTTTTACTTCAAAAACTTCGATACAGATCTGCGCGCGCACCTGACACAATTTGCCGATACCGAAACAAGTTCGTTGCTGGCTGAAACCAGCAAGGTTGACGCTGTGATATCCGAACCGGACATTGCCGATCTTGCAGGTGGCGCCCGCGAACCAACTTTCCAGAACATTGAAACAGCAGATGGGCGTCAGCAGAGCTTCCGCATCCCTCAAAGTATGGGCGTTTTGCTGGCTCAGCGCGAACAGAAATTTCAGAAAATCATTCGCGAGGGCCGCACTGGCACTGTGACCTTCAGCAACATCATGCTGCCAGGTGACCCGAAGGACAAGGATAAGGACGAGGTCGAATAGACCGTATCTACCCATCCTTTTTTCAGTCCGGCAAAGCCCCGAAATTGCCGGACCATTACGAAGGCCACCAGACCCGCATCTGGTGGCCTTTTTCGATCCATTCAGCTTAGGTTAGCCTCTGCTAGGTGATTTTTGGTCTGAGTTTGGTGGGGAAACAAACTATGCGTTCTTACAAAACCCGCTTGCTGCGATGGGTTGCGATACCTCCCGTTGCTTTAGTGGCAGCTGCAAGCTCGGTGCACGCGCAAGAAGAATTTTATTCGATCGCCCAGCCGGTTTATGAGACGTTTGCGCCGAATGATCGCACCATAAAGCACCGTATAGATTACGCAGTTTGGACATCAGCATTGTCAAACTTCGTGGTTTCCATGGGACCACCACTGCGCAAGCGCCCCTTCGAACCGCCTTCAAAGCTCGGCACAAGGCAGCGACTGGGGCATAACTCGATCTACCGCCTGGATGGGGCGATGGTCGCTTTTTCGTTCATGAACGATGATGTGCGGGCCAGTTTCACCGAATATCGCCAAGATCTTGAACGCGTCGCAGACACGCTAGATATCCAGTCAATACCGCGGAATGAGCAGCTCGCCTTCTGGTTTAATCTGCATAACGTCGCGATGGTGGAGCAGATCGCATATGCGTGGCCAATTCGCCAACCACATGAGATCATGATTGATGGCGTTACTCTGGACGAGGCGAAGTTCATTACAGTCGAAGGTATCGCGCTCAGCCCGCGCGATATCCGCGAAAAGATCGTTTATTCGCACTGGAAAAATCCGAAGGTTATCTACGGCTTTTGGCGCGGAGTCATTGGCGGACCAGCCATGCAGCGCGAGGCATTCGAGGGGCCAAGAGTGTCAGATCAGCTGGACCGTGCAGCAAGAGAGTTCGCAAATTCGAGGCGAGGCACGGAAAAACGCGGCGGAACCCTGCACGTCTCAACACTCTACGAAGAAGCTGCCCCGTATTTCTTCACGAACTTCGAGCATGATCTGCGATCGCATCTTCGCCAATACGTTGAACGTGATGTTGTGCGAATGGTTGAAGAGACGAGCACTACCAAAGCAACGCTTCGCGAGCGCGACATCGCCGATCTATCAGGCGGAGCACGCGCCAATCCATTCTTCTCAGATGGCCGTCTGGGCGTCGGGATCGCTGCTTTGCTTTATCAGCGCGCTAAAAAGTTCGAATATGTAGAGCGTAAGGGGCTTCGGACTGGCCGGGTAATATTCAGTAATATTGATCTGCCCGGCGATCCGGAAGACAAAGGTGTCGTCGAATGAACGAAGCCTGGCGAAATACCTCGTTGTGATCCATTCATCTTGCGTTAGTCTTGCTCGGCGCAATGTTTGACTTGGAGGAATTTGCTCAAGTCGAAGTGGGAGACTTACCATGAGATGCCGTTCCGTAATAGCGACCTTAGCGCTGGCCAGCCTCGCCGCGCCATTGACGGCTGAAAGCATCGAAACATCTCTGCAGTCATTACGTCCTGCGTCGCAGCGCGGTGATACAAACCCGCTTGCGCAATTCGCACCAGCACCCGAACGCAAGGACCACCAGCTTAACTACAAACATTGGGATGAGGCGCTTGGCTGGTTTGTTGTGCCGATGGGCCCATCTATCCGCGACGGTGCGCGGCGCGTCGAGGGAGAAACGGGAACCAGGCGTGTCTACGGGCACGATTCTCGTTACCGGCTTGAGGGAAACCGTGTCGCCTTCTCCTTCCTTACCCGCGACATCATCAACTCTGTTACGCAGTATCGACAGGATCTCGAACGGATTGGCAGCGAGATCGACTTAACGCGGCTTCCCCGGAACGAACAGCTCGCGTTCTGGCTTAACCTTCACAACGTGGCGGTGATTGAAGCACTGGCGAATGAATATCCGCTGGCAGAGCCTCACGAGCGACAATTCGGATCAAACAACGCGACCCTTGAGGACGCGAAACTGGTGACAATCAACGGCGTTGAGCTTTCACCTCGAGATATTCGCGAGGGCATCGTCTACCCGAATTGGAAAGATCCGAAGGTCATGTACGGCTTCTGGCGCGGTGTTATTGGCGGTCCTTCGATCCAGCGGGTCGCGTTTAACGGCAGCAACGTAGATGCGCTGCTTGCGCTTTCTGCCGAGGAATTCGTCAACTCACTGCGAGGTATTGAACGGTGGAACGGATCGTTACAGGTTAGCCCGATCTACGCAGAGGCTGCTCCGTTTTACTTTGCTGACACGCAAGCGCTTCGGACGCATCTTAGCAAATTTGCGCGCGAGGACGTTAACACGCTCATCAAATCGACAACTGATATCCGCTATAAACAACTTGAAGCTGATATTGCTGATTTGCAGCGCGGGTCCAAAGATCCACAGCTGGCTTCGCTCGCAGTTGCCGAATGCAAATACAATGGCTGTATGGACGGAGGGAAGCCAATTGGGCTCAGCGCTGGTTCCGGCGCCCCGCAATCGATCACTTACAATCCGGCAATCATTCGCCTGATCCGAGAGCGGCGGGAAAAACTTGATCGTGCGCGCCGTCAGGGTGTGCGAACCGGGATGGTTATCTATGGCGACGGCCAATATGCCGAAGGCGAAATACCACCCGAAGTACAATAGCTCGCTAGCAGACGGGCTTGCTTCCGGCCCTGCCTATCCGAACGTTTCGACTATCCGGTCAAGCCCGGAATCGACCTCTGTCTCTCGGGCATAACGCCACCAGAAATGACCCGTCGCCCCGCCGGTAAACACGCCAAATGCCCCGAAGAAAAGAATGGCGAATGGATCGCCATCGGTCATCCACAACATGATTAGGCAGGTTGAAACCCCGCCAGCGATAAGCCCGCTGGTTAGGTAGACGCGCCGATTTTCGTTTTGACGCTTTTGCAACCAGATCGTAAGCGGCAGCAGACATAACAAAAGGCCGACGATCGCGCCGAATAAACCCACAAGAAAAGGAAGGAAAACAAGAAAGAGCGAGCCCACACCGCCCTCGGCCAAAAGCGCAATACCCAAGCCAGTGGCGATGATCGAAGGGATGCTCGTTCCGATTAGCGACCCCATGGCCGCCGCTTTAAGTCCGGCGATAAAAGTGCGGGGCCAATCCATGGTTAGAGACTAGACAGACTGGGTCTGCGCAGCAACAATACGTTTCAGACCAGGATCAGGGCCAAAGGGGCCAGCATATCATATGACCGCCAGACGCATTGGCCTGTTCCTTGGCCCATTTGCCTTTGCACTCACCGCGCTCACCGCACCCCCGGCTGGTATGCCCGTCCAGGCTTGGCTGGTTGCCGGTCTGGTTGTCTGGATGGCGATCTGGTGGATGACAGAGGCGGTGCCTCTAACAGCAACCGCGCTGTTGCCGTTTATAATCTTGCCATTCAGCGGAGTGTCCTCGGCACGCGATGTGGCAAGCACTTATTATTCCCCCATCCTTTTTCTGCTTCTGGGCGGCGCCTTTCTGGCACTGGCAATCGAACGCACCGGCCTCCACCGCCGACTGAGCCTCGCCATACTCAAATCCATCGGCAGTGGGGGCGGGCAAACGCAATTGTTGCTGGCCTTCATGATTGCGGCAGCCCTGCTTTCAATGCTGATATCAAATACATCCACGGCATTGATCATGATGCCGATGGCACTTGCAGTTCTATCTGTCGGCGCAACAGGATCTGATGTTTCTGCCGATGTTGAATCGGCTCCTTGTAAAGATGGCCTTTCGGGCGCGTTGCCGATGGGCATCGCCTTTGCCGCGTCCATCGGCGGATTGGGAACTATCGTCGGATCACCTACAAACGCCATTGCTGTCGGCTTGCTCGATACGATGATCGGTATGGAAATCACCTTTGCCCAGTGGTCGCTCTACGGCTTGCCCGTGGTGATTATCGGTGTGCCGCTGGCCGCGTTTGTCATCGCCCGGTTTCAGCGCGTGGCCGAACATCCTTTCGACGTTGGAGCGGCACGCACGGCAATCGATACGCAAACCGTGTGGAGCAGTGCGGAACGGCGACTTGTCCCGATTGTTGCTCTCACCTTTCTTGCGTGGATGACGGTGCAATGGGTCCGTCCGTTTCTTCCAGACGGATCATGGACCAATGGAACGATCGCAATCATCGCCAGCCTTGCCTTGTTCATTCTACCCGATGGCACCGGGAGGCCGCTCCTGAACTGGAAAGAGGCCAACCGTGCGCCATGGGGTGTGATCATGATGTTCGGCGGCGGCTTGGCGCTTGCCGCAGGCATGCAAGCATCCGGACTCGCAATCTGGCTAGGCCAGGCGTTGCTGCCTCTTGAAAACCTGCCACTCTTTGTGGTCGCTCTTTGCGTGGTGGCGATGATTATTGTGATTACCGAATTCGCCAGCAACGTTGCGACAGCGACTGGCATCATACCGGTCGTCGCGGCGCTGATCGTCGCGTTAGGCGCAGACCCCATGCTGCTGGCTATGCCGGCTGCGCTGGCGGCTAGCTGGGGCTTCATGCTGCCTGCTGGAACCGGACCGAACGCGATTGCGTGGAGCACTGAACGCATTCGGATCGAGCGAATGGTGGGCGCTGGCCTTGTGCTCGACCTGATCGGGATATTCCTGATCGTTGGCGCCGTGTGGAGCATTGCAGCCTTAGCTTGAGGTCATCCTACCACATCGATCCCGCGCGTGATTTTGCCCGATCGAGATCTTCGCGAGAGATCCTATCCCAGAAACGCCCGCCCACAATCTGTTCCGCATCATAGGTTTTCACCAAGAAGCTTTCGAGGGGATCGGTTTGTCGTTTGTTCGGAATCTCAAACGTCCAGAGGCGAAACCTTCCGCGCTTATTCTCGGTAAGCACGCTCTTTAGAAATGCATGGGGAACCGGGACGCTGATACCGAAATCTGCCTGCTCCTTCCCGATCATTTCAACCTTCTCGCCGAAATAGAATACCGGGCAGGTCAGCACATAAGTCTCTGCCGTACTGTCTCGCGCATCCAGCTCACGGATTTCCTCTTCCAACTTACGCCAGATACCCTGATTGAACTGCGGCTTTTGAGGCGACATGTTGGAAAGCAGGAAGGTCTCGGAATTCTGGATGTCTTGCAAATCCTGATTGGCGCTCGCGACCAGATGACCCCGGTCAAATCCGCTGCCAACATACGCTTTTAATCCAGCGCGAAATCTCTTCGGGATCCGAGTGTCCGCCCTAAAAGCGTTTTTGCGAAACACACCCGCCATATCGTTCACCAATTCGCGGTCGCGATTGATGATTTCCAGTGTCCATTTGGCTTGTCTGAAATACCACGAATAACCGATGGTGAAATGGCGTCCTGTCAATATCTGGTCGCATACCGGCGCGCCGTAGCGCAGTTCGCGCTGCATCTGGAATGGATCGTTCACGTGCACTTCTCCCCCTTTATACCCCCATTTGTAACGACCCAAGCATCTGAGCTTTTGAGAGGATAGGCCCAATATGCCTTATTCTAAAGGGCGCCCGGCCAATAAGATCAGACCGGTTGCAAATGAAACCAGTTACCGGTAAATCGTATGCAGCATGTAGCTCATGCGGAGAGGCGCTTCTGAGGAGGTTAGAAGCGGGTGCCGGCGAGCTAGAGGATCGGCTCCTGCCTTCCTGGGAGCGCTATGCAGGGAGGATGTCCGCATGACGGATGCCGTTGACGCTACAGATACGCCTACACCGCGCCGCAACCCCAAACCCAAGACTACCAAGATTGAAGGGCACGAGCTCAAGCCTTCGACCCTGATGATGGGTCACGGCTATGATCCTGTCTTGTCAGAAGGCTCGCTCAAAGCACCGATCTTTCTCACTTCCACTTTCGCCTTTCCCAGCGCAGCAGATGGCAAGCGTCACTTTGAAGGTATAACAGGCATCCGTCCTGGCGGTGCGGAAGGCCTGGTCTATTCGCGTTTTAACGCGCCGAACCAGGAAATTCTCGAAGATCGACTCGCGATTTGGGACGGCGCGGAGGAGGCGCTGAGCTTTTCCAGTGGGATGACCGCAATTGCGATCTTGATGCTCGCGGCGTGCAAAGCCGGCGATGTAATCGTTCATTCCGGCCCGCTCTATGCCGCGTCTGAAGGCTTTGTCGCGAAAATCATGGCCAAATACGGCGTCACCTACGTGGATTTCCCGGCAGGTGCTAGCCGCGAAGAGCTTGATGCGGTTATGGCTAAGGCCAAGGCACAAGCAGAGGCGACCGGCGGCGAAGTGCCGCTGATTTATCTCGAAAGCCCAGGCAACCCGACCAACGCGCTGGTTGATATCGAGGCGGTGCGCGACGCGCGCGACGCGCATTTCGAGGCTGATCGCTGCCCTATCGCAATCGACAACACATTTCTTGGACCTCTTTGGCAGCGTCCGCTTGATCATGGCGCGGACTTGGTAGTCTACTCGCTCACCAAATATGTCGGTGGCCACTCAGATCTCGTTGCAGGCAGCGTTTCGGGCAAAAAGCGTTTTATCGATGCCATTCGCGCGCTGCGCAACACGATGGGCGGTATAGCTGATCCGAACACCGCGTGGATGCTTTTGCGCAGTCTCGAGACAGTTGAGCTGCGTATGCAGCGCGCAGGCGAAAATGCCGAGAAAGTCTGTTCTTTCCTCAAACAGCATCCGAAGGTCACTGGCCTTGGCTATCTCGGCATGATCGAAGATGCGCGGCAAAAAGACATCTACGATCGCCACTGCCTTGGTGCTGGCAGCACTTTCTCGCTGTTCCTCGATGGCGGCGAAGCTGAGTGTTTCCGTTTCCTCGACAATCTCAAAATTGCGAAACTGGCAGTGAGCCTCGGCGGGACCGAGACACTTGCAAGCCACCCCGCCAGCATGACCCACCTTTCGGTCCCACAGGCCCGCAAGGACGCGCTTGGCATCACTGACAGTTTAGTCCGTATAAGCATCGGGATCGAGGATCCCGATGATCTGATCGCGGACTTCAAACAGGCACTGGAACACGTGTGATCGCTGCCCTACTCTCTCCCTAGTCAATAGGGAGAGAGTAAGATGGCCAGCAAAAAACCGGTGTTTCTCGTCATCGGTGCAGGGGCGGGCATTGGCGGCCATGCTGCCAAACGTTTTGCAGCGGGCGGCTTTCACGCCGTGCTCGCGCGGCGCTCAGACGAGGCAGGACTGGCCAAACTGATCAAAGAGATAGAAGACGCGGGAGGCAGTGCGTCCGGGACGTTGCTAAACGCAGCAGAAGACGGCTCGATCGAAGAGCTGGTCGAGCGGGTCGAGGGCGATATCGGCCCGATCGAAGCAGCGCTCTATAACCTCGGCGCACAGATCGGAAACCGCAAGCTGCACGATACGCCGCATAAGACATTCGAGCTGGGATGGAAGCTGGGGTGCTTTGGCGTTTACCGTCTCGCTCATGCAATGTTCCCCGCTATGGTCGAACGCGGCAAGGGGGCTCTGCTGGTGACTTCCGCGACCTCGGCAGTGCGAGGCAATGCGGGGCAGCACAGCCATGCTGCAGCCATGGGCGGGCGGCGGATGTTATGTCAGACGCTGAATGCCGAGTTTGGCCCTCTGGGAATTCACGTTGCACATATTGTCGTTGATGGCGCGGTCCGTTCACCGGACACTCTTGCAAAACTGCTCGGCGATAGGTGGGATGCGTTTAAGAGGGCAAAGGGTGAAAACGGCATTATCGATCCGGCCGCTCTGGCCGAGACCTATTGGCACCTTGCCCAGCAACCAAAGAACTGCTGGACGCATGAGATCGATGCACGCCCATGGTCCGATGTCGCTTGGTGGAATGACAATCCAAACCCGCAAATCGACAGCAATTAGGGCGCGTTAATCGGCTTTGTCGAATAGGATGTTTTCCGCAAGCGCAGCGGACACCAATGCACCTGCCACTCGGCCTGCTTCGTCCCGCTCGAATACCACTTTCTGCAACCCGGAACCTGGTGCGGCAAAAGTGTCCACTTCAAACGGCGACAACCTGATCAGACCGAGCCTCGGGTGATACCCCGCAAGGCCCCCTTCAATGATCCGAAAATCATAGCGAGTATCCAGCTCCTCACTGTAAAATGATCCAGTGAATTCAGACAGGTCTGGTAGCTTGTCATTCAAAGGCTTCACTTCGGTCCGATGGGCGACAAGTTCACCATTAAGGCCAAGAACATATTTGACCTCCTGCGCCGGTTCGCTGATATCGTTTTCAAATTTCAACGAAATGCCCGCAGCCGAATTCAGCACGAATTCGCCCTTGCCAGACTGCTCCAACAGCAATTGCTGACCGCTTCCAAACGGTGAAAACTGCAATTCGCCATCTGCGTTCGAGATATCGAAGATCGCGCCAGGAAACAGCTCATAATATCCGGCGTAACTATCGATTTCCGCCGAGGTCGCGGGGGACCATTCGGACGGAGCGGCTTTCCGGAAAGATTCACTATCGGCAAGATAAATGTCAGCCAATCCAAAACCGACACGGGCCGGATCGAAATCGCTGCGGTTGCTCAGCAATACGACCGCGAATTCTTCTGCCGGTACGCGCAGCAAGAAGGATCGAAAGCCTGCAATCCGACCGCCGTGTGACCACGTCATTAAGCCGTTATAGTCTCGCTGCTCCTGTCCGCGTGCGAAGGGGGACGGGGCACCGGTGTTGGTCATCCCGCGCTCTTCCATCAGCGCAAACACGCGGTCCGTTCCAACCGTACGGCGCGAGAAGTTCATCGCCCATTTCATTAGGTCGGGAGCCGTTGTGATGACACCGGTTGAGCCCACAATCTCACGATTCAAGTTGCTACGGGAATTGCCGCGTCTCGTCACATTGTAGGATGACGCGACGTTTGAGATAATGGCCGAACGGTCTGCCTGAACCAAGGTATCTTCCATGCCGAGCGGCTCGAACACGGTCTCACGCAGGTGCTCATCAAACGGGCGCTGAGCGACACTTTCGACAATGCGCGCAAGCAACGCATAGCCGGTGTTGCTGTATTCAATCTCGCTGCCCGGCGAAAAGTTGAACCCATTTTGGGCCGTAATCAGCGAGTATTGCTGTTGCTGCGTAACGATATCGTCGGGCAACCATCCTGCCATCAGCATGAGCGTGCCGACTTCACGCAGGCCGCCTGTGTGGTCCAGTAATTGTCCTACTTTCACCGGGCTGGGCAAATGTTCAAGTTCCGGCAAAAGCAGCCGCACATCATCATCGAGGTGCAGCTTACCATCATCCACCAGTGTTAAAATCGCAAAGGCGGTCAACTGTTTGGATATCGATGCCGCATGAAACGCTGTCTTGTCGGAAATCGCGATACCATGCTCTAGGTTGGCCAGCCCCATGCCCTTTTGCAAAACCGTTGCGCCGTTGTGGACGACGGCTACAGCTAGACCGGGTTGATCGTCCGAATCCCATTCTGCGAGAAACTCGCCCGCCGCAGTCCCTTGCGCCGACGTGTCGATAATCTCTTGTGCGGCAGCGGGGCCGGCACAAACACAAGCGATTGGCGCAGCCAAAGCGATAATAGCCGCCCATTTCAGCGTAATCATTTCGATCCTAACCCTTCCACTCGCGGCGTTCTTCGGCCATCCGCAACACTTCGTATGAGACCTGGAGCTTCTGAAACTCCTTCGCCGCCTCCTCGTCGCCAGGTTTCACATCGGGATGCACTTTTTTGGCCTTGGCACGGTAGGCCTTTTTGATCGCGTCGAAATCTGCGTCCGATTCCAGTTCGAGCACTTCGAGCGCGCGCATCTCGTCTGCGCTGCGCGACCCGTCGCCCGAACCTGTCCAGCCATAGTGGGATGCCTCGGCATAGCCGGCGCTTTCCTGCCGTTCCGACTTTGCCCGCTCTTCCTTCTGCTCCTTGTCGAGCCCCTCAAAGTAGTCCCAGCCCTTGTTATATTCGGCAGCGTGCTTTTGGCAGAAGTACCAGCGATCGGGGCTATTGGGTGACTTTGGAGCAGGACAAAGGCCCGGCTCGTCGCAGCCGTGGCGATCGCACTCGCGCTGCGTCACCGCATCGCGCGAGGCATCGTAGGAACGCCAGCGGGGAAAGCCCCAATCGTCAGACCGGCGCGCCTTAGGCATGAAAAATCAGCGAAATGTCGTTTGTCGAGATGCTCACGCTTTTAATCTAGGCGAGGTAGCAGCAAAATCAAAGCCGCGTAGTCACGCGAAGGGAACCGGTTGCGATCTGAAATGTTGCATCGCAATACTCTGTTCACACATCAGCGCTATCCGGCGCTCCAATCGAGATCGAAATGAGCCAGCAACTTACCCTCTCCAGCCTTTTTTCAGTCCTCGCTCTTGCGAGCCTGTGCCTGGCCGTGGGCGGTGGTATTGCAGGTGAAAGCCGCTCGGCTTCCCCGGCTCCAATTGCTGGCCTGCAGGCCGAGATTGCTCCCGGCCTGCCAGGCTAAGATAAACGTCAGTTTATGATGATAGATGCGGCGCGGCGATTCTGCGCCCATGCCGCTTCGGTGGAGGCCAGCGCCACGGGGCGTTCCTTGCCATAGCTGACCGTACGAATGCGGTTCGATGCCACTCCAAGGCTCACCAGATAGTTCTTTGCCGAATTGGCACGGCGTTCACCCAGGGCAAGGTTGTATTCGCGGGTGCCGCGTTCATCGGCATGGCCTTCAACAGTAAAAGTGAGCTCAGGATAGCGGGCGAAATATTGAGCCTGCGCCTGAAGCGCGGCAGCGTCGGCGCTATCGATATTGAACCGGTCAGTGTCGAAGTAGATCACGGTTGATCCGCCTACCGCCTGTTCGAAATGCTGCTGGCTACCGACAGTGGGCCCGCTGGCAGCAGTTGGCGCGGGCGCAGGTGCCGGCGCTGGCGTCGTCACTGGCGCGGGTGGGAGCTCCTCCGGCGGCTTCTTCGCGCAAGCGGCGAGTGCTGTGGCCGATACCACCAGTATCAGGGAAGTTTTCATCGAGTTCATGATTTCAACCTTTCGATGCGGGCATGATGCCCAAGGGGAATTGTGATGAAACGGTTTACTTGCGAATTGGTCCCCACGCCGGGTCAGATGCGTCTACCGGCGTCGGCAATCTCCTCTCGTTGCGACCGGTGAGGTCGACTTGCCAAAGATTGGACCGGCCAGTGTTCCGTTCGGTACGGAAGAACTGGATGATCCGGCCATTGGGCGCCCATGTCGGAGCTTCATCCTGCCATCCGTTTGTCAGAACGCGAAGGTTACGGCCGCTCGGGGTCATCACTGCGACGTTGAAGTCGCCTGCAATCCGCGTGAAGGCGATCTGGTCCCCGCGTGGGCTCCATTCTGGTGTTGCGCAGCGACCGCCGAAAAAGGTGATGCGGCGCTGATTGGAGCCGTCAGCGTCCATAACGTAGCATTGCTGAGAACCGGAGCGGTCGCTTTCGAAGACGATGCGACTGCCATCAGGCGAATAAGACCCACCGATGTCAATTCCCGGTGTACTTGTCAGCCGCACGCTTTCACCGCCTGTTACGGGCACTCGGTAAATATCGGTATTGCCCGCTACTGCCATCGAATAAAGGATATGTCGGCCATCCGGTGACCAGCGCGGGGCAAGCGTGGGGTTGCTGTTTTCCGTAACCAGCTGCTGCTTGCCCGACCCGATATCGTAGACGTAAATGCGCGGATTACCGTCTACATAGCTGAGATACATGATCTTCGAATAGTCTGGCGAATAACGCGGCGTGAGAGCCGTGGCGCTTCCAAGCGTCAAAAACCGGTGGTTGGCCCCATCACTGTCCATAACGGCAAGGCGCTTCACGCGCTTATCCTTGGGGCCTGTTTCCGCGATATAGGCGATACGGCTGTCGAAGAACGGACTTTCGCCGGTCAGGCGGGCATAGATCAAATCGGAACATTTGTGTGCTGCGCGTCGCCAGTCAGCCGGACGCACCACATAACCGGCGCTTTCCAATCGATCCTGAAGCGCGACATCGTAGAGATAGCAACCGATCGCGATCCGGCCATCGGGGCGATTGGTCACAAAGCCCTGCACCAGCATTTCAGCCCCCCGCCCGCTCCAGCTGCCCCAGCGAGGTGCGCGAATATCTGCAAAGCCAGGCTGCGGGAGGCTATCCGGACCGACAGGCTTGAACAGGCCATTGTTGCGCAGGTTGGCTGTAATCACGCGCGCGACTTCACGTCCCAATGCTGCCGTGCCATCGGCGTTGGCCGGGGTCGGCTGGTCCCGGTCCGCTGCAAATGCAGGGATTGCGACACCGATATCGGACCAGTCGCTTTCATCGGTCACTGTGCCGCGCAAGGGGCCGTCATCGTCTTCCTCTATGGCGAGGCCCTCTACCTCTCCGCCTTCACCGACCGGCTCGCCAAGATCCTGATTTTGCGCTGTCGCGGTGGTAGCCAAAGCGCCAGCAAACAAAGCTAGAAGCCACATATTCTTCATTGTTAAAGCCTTCTATCGAATTGCCATTCGAGATCATCCCAGCGACTATAGAACTGCTCGGGTAAGTTGAAAGGAGCCGCACGGCGAACCGCGCGGATTGCACGGTCGCAATGGAGACTGGCTTGGGGACGATTCGATGCCGTGATGCTAGAAGGAACTGTGCTGCAACTCGGAGCGCCTTTGAGCGATCCATCAATGTTCAGTTTCCAGCTCACATTCGAGACAAGTAATTCGGCCTCAAGTCCGTTTGGCGCTTCCCAATGGCGGCGGAGCTGACGCGTGATCTCTGACGTGAGCGCTGCTCGTTCCGCCCGCCCAAAGGTCGCAGCTGGTGCGCCAGTATTGTCCCGCTCTCTAGAGCTGCCACGGCCATCCAGAAAATCGTCTCCGATCACGCTGCCGCCGCCGGTCGCAGCCGCACTGTTGGACTGCGTGGGATTTCGGTCGGGACGGCTACGATCCCGCTCGGGGCTGGGCGGGTTTGATGTTGTGCGTCTGGTGCTTGATCTGGTCGGTGGAGGGGGAATGGAAGGCTCAGTTTGAGCCGGCACGATTTCTGCGCTTTCGCCAATTTCATCCGATAGCGTCGGCGCAATCGCTGCGCGGCTTTCCTGTACAGGGACGGGAGCGGTCGCTTCCAGACTGACTTCGCTTGCAAGGCTCACTGTCATTCTTGGCTGGATTTGGACCATCTCATCGCGCACGGGTTGAAGCACCAATAGCGCCACGACACCCACATGCAGAGCCACCGCAACCGGAATGGCCACGCTGTCTTCTTTGCGAAAGATAGCAGTCTCTCCCATGCAGTCGCGACGCTATGGCTCAGTGCCTGAACCGCTGGTGACCAGCGATATCGAAGTAAAGCCCGCCCGGTTAAGCTCGCCCAGGACTGCCATGGTGCGCCCGTAATCGACGGCACGATCACCGCGGAAAACAATTACAGGAAGCTCGCCATTGGCCTGCCGGTCAATCGCTGCGAGAGCATCGGGGAAACCGCCGGTTGGCACAGCTTCGTTATCGATGAAGATCACGCCATCTGCATCAACTGAAATCGTGACCTGCTCCGGCGTCTGGTCGACCGGGTTCGCGCGGCTCTCCGGCAGCTCGACAGGAACGCCGACCGCAAGAAGCGGTGCTGTCACCATGAAGATGATGAGCAGCACCAGCATCACGTCGACGAAAGGCGTGACGTTTATTTCCGCCATTGGCGCACGGCGAGAGCCGCGGCTGGAGCGACGTGAGGTGACGCTCATCGCCATCAGGCTTTGTCCAATTCGCGGCTCAGGCCCGCATGGACCTTGTCGGCGAAGCGGTGCAGTTTTGCTTCGAACCGGTTCACACGATTGGAGAAGCGATTGTATGCGATAACAGCAGGGATAGCCGCAAACAGGCCAATGGCGGTTGCAAACAACGCCTCAGAGATGCCCGGAGCAACAACCGCAAGCGAGGAGCTTTCCTGCGCGCCGATCTGGAAAAAGCTGTTCATGATACCCCAAACGGTGCCGAACAGACCCACAAAGGGTGCAACAGACCCGGTTGTAGCGAGAAAATTGAGCCGGGCCGCAAGCTCGTCCGCTTCGTGGGCAACCTGCCCTTCCATTGCCAAATTGATCCGCTCGCGTGCTGCGCTTTTGTCGCGCACGCCGTGCGCGGTCGACTTCTTCCATTCATCAAGTCCGGCCGCCGCAATGCGCGCTGCGGGCACTTCGCGCCGCTGGGCTTTTGTCAGCAACGCTTCACGATCACGCGTTTCCCAAAACTGGCCCTCATAATCGGCGGAACGACGCTCCATCTTGCCGATCCGCATGCTGAAGGCGACGATGATCGTCCATACCCAGATACTCGCGAGGATGAGGCCAGCCATCACAAGCTGGACGACAATGTCTGCGTCCAGAAACAATTCCAGCGGATCGAGCCGTGTTGGCGGAGCCGCCGCCAGCAGATTAAGCATCAAAGTCATTGTGCCTCTTGGTTCATAAATGTTTCAAACGCGGCGCGCCATTCAGCGGGTTGACGTTTCGGTCGCCCTTCGAGCGAGATATAGCCGACCCGCAGGCTCGCCTCGCACAGCTTCTCGTCGCCCCGGCTTGCGATCTGGTGCATGCGGCAGCTTGCCGCGCCGAGCTCTGTGCAAGTGGTCTCGATCACAACATCATCATCAAGCTTTGCCGGACGCAGATATTTTAGATTGATTTCGGAGACGGCATAAGCCCCGCCCGCCCCTAGAACGCCCGCGGAGCCCGCTTCGATCTCTGCGCGTTGGTCGATCTCAAGCATGCGAAGCAGATCTGATCGAGCGCGTTCAAACCAGCGCAGGTAGTTGGCGTGATATGTGATGCCTGAAAGATCGGTGTCTTCATAATAGACCCGCACAGCATAGAAATGCCGCGAGCCGTCAAGCACACCACCGGGAAGGTTCAGGGACTTGGGAATTGGGTTAACCATCGCCACCGCGTCTAGCGCAGCAAAGATTCGCTGCAAAGCCGCCATTGCGATCCATCACATGAACGGCGGTGAAACGACTCGTCCACGCGACAGAATCACCGCCGCATGATCATTGGGCCCAGCGGTTGCCCGCCGAATATGTGCACGTGCAAATGCGGCACTTCCTGCCCGCCATGCACGCCGATATTGGCCATTATCCGGTACCCTGGTTCGACGCAGCCTTTCATCCTGGCGACTTCGCCAACCGCTCGGACAAACCCGCCAATCTCCGCGTCTGAAGCTTTTGCGGAAAAATCGTCCCAGCTCACATATCTGCCCTTGGGGATCACCAGGGTGTGTATTTCTGCCTGCGGATTGATGTCCTCGAACGCGAAGGCCCATTCGTCCTCATACACCTTGTTTGACGGGATTTCGCCGCGCAGGATCTTCGCAAAGATATTTCCGTCATCATAAGGAAGCGTCGGATCGATCGGCATTATTCTTTCCTCGATGCTTTCTCTTCGAGCCCGGAAAGCCCTTCGCGCCGGTCCAGTTCGCCGAACACGTGGTCGAGCGACACGCCCTTGGCATTCAGCAGCACGAGCAGGTGAAAGAGCAAATCCGCGCTTTCACCGACCAGTTCCTCATTGCTGCCGGAAAGCGCCGCGATCACGGCCTCGGTCGCTTCCTCGCCGAGCTTCTGCGCCATCTTCGGCACGCCCTTGGCGTTGAGCTTGGCGACATAGCTTTCATCGGGAGACGCCTCGCGGCGAGATGCGATAGTTTGTTCGAGGCGGTGCAGAGTACTCATGCCGCTTTCCTCGCTCAAACGCCGCGCGCGGGCAAGCCCGCCGCTCGCAGAGCCGCATGCGCCTCACTGATCGTGTGCTCACCAAAATGGAAGATCGAGGCGGCAAGCACCGCGCTCGCATGACCTTTCGCTACACCATCAACCAGATGATCAAGCGTGCCCACGCCGCCGCTCGCAATCACCGGAATGCTGACCTTGTCGGCGATGGTGCGGATCAGTTCGAGATCATATCCCGCCTTGGTCCCATCGCCATCCATGCTGGTGACGAGCAGCTCGCCCGCGCCCAGCTGCGCGAGCTTTACGGCGTGTTCAACCGCGTCGATACCGGTCGGTTTGCGCCCGCCATGGGTGAAGATTTCCCAGCGCGGCCCCTCCTTGGGCGCCTCGCCCTGCACCGGCACTTCAGGCAAGACGCGGCGCGCATCGATGCTCGCGACAACGCACTGGCTGCCGAATTTCTTCGCGATTTCCTCGACCAGTTTGGGCCGCTTCACCGCCGCGCTGTTCACCGCGACCTTGTCCGCGCCTGCAAGCAGCAGCGCGCGCGCATCCTCGACCGAGGAAACGCCTCCGCCGACGGTGAGCGGCATAAAGCACACCTCCGCCGTGCGCTTGACGATATCGAGCAGCGTCCCGCGCCCCTCATGGGTGGCGGAGATATCGAGGAAGCAGAGCTCATCCGCCCCTGCTTCGTCATAGGCCCGCGCCTGCTCGACCGGATCGCCCGCGTCTTTCAGATCGACGAAATTGACGCCCTTCACCACGCGCCCGTCAGCGACGTCGAGACATGGGATTACACGGATACGGACGGTCATCCTCTCGCCCCCATCGCAATCGCCGCTGCCAAGTCCAGCTTGCCTTCGTAGAGCGCTCTGCCGGTAATCACCCCCTCGATGCCGTTATGCGC
>CALLQC010000160.1 GCA_938015255.1 uncultured Erythrobacter sp. | reverse complement strand
ATGCGACGCTTCAAACATGCCTTCGAAGTAGGTCAGCGGCGCTTCTGTTCGAAGTCGTTCGAAAATCCGGCGATCGTATTCCTTCCAGACATTGTCAGATTTTGAGGCGGCATGGAGGACGCTTGCAGGGCCTCTCGCCCCGTCGTGTTTACGCTGATCAAACAGGATTTCCTCAGTCGAAGCAGCGGTTGTGTGCAGTGCAAGGCGAACAAACATGTCGTAATCGAGCGAGCGAAGCATCGTATCGTCGAATGGCCCGACCGCGTCGTAAACACTCCGTCTGACAAGCGACGCGTTGTGCATGACGAAGGAATCTTCGAAAATATGCCGCGCCAATCCGCCCTTCGACAGGTCGGGCCAATAACCCGTGCCCTGATCCACTTTCCTGCCATCATCCATTGAGAACCGGGTGTATCGGCCAAACACAAATCCTGCGCCGCTTTCATTGATAAGGCTCGCAAGCTTATCGACAGCGCCTTCGCGCAGCAGATCGTCATCATCGCAAATCCAGATGAACTCTCCAGACGCTTGCGCCATGCCAAGATTAAGCGCGACCGATTTGCCCGAGTTCTGCTGGGTGATGATCCGAAAGTCCTGGTCCAGTCCCGCAAGCACTTCGAGCGTGCTGTCAGTGGAACCATCATTGATAACCATCAACTCGTCATCCACCCCCATCTGCGCAGTAATCGAATTGATCGATTCCGCGATGAAATGCGCGCGGTTGAAGGTGGGCATCAGGAAGCTGATACGGGTCACGACGCAGTGCCACCCTTCGCACCATCAACCGGCGGTACAGGGCCGAAGCGCTCTTCCATGGCAGCAATCTGGCGATCATTCCCGTCCGAAAGCATATTGTCCGAATACAGGGCGACGTCCTGCGAATCCGGCCACTCGACTATATGGAACCACTCGGCAGTCCTGCGATGAAGCGTGCCTGCCTTCCGCGCCATCCAGAAAAACCAAATGTCGTCACCGCGCGGGCAGAGTTCCATGAACGTTGTTTCGTCGAGCACCTGTTCGTCGAAACATCCCGGCGGGTAAAGTACGCCGCCTACACCGGTCGGAAACAGCAGTTCTTCATCGCTATCGATCTGCTCCCGATCGGTTGCATGCTCCCAATCGGAATAGGGCGTCATGCGCCGATCAGGGCGGAGGTATGCGCGGTGCACGCGAGTTCCGATCACCGCCCGTTCGTGTCTTTGCGCAGCGGAGACCAGGCTGGAAAGCCAGTCGGGGCCGTAAAAAACGTCGTCATCGGCTGTGACATAAAAGCAATCCGGATCCTGCTCCAGCGCAGGGACCAGCTTTTTGTAGGAGCGAATGTTTCGGCAAGATTTGATTTGCAGCCCATGCTCCTCAAGCGATCGGACTTGGGGCGGCAACTGATCCATCTCTTCCTGTGCGATCCAGAGTTCCACCCGATCAGCAGGCATTGTCTGGTCCAGGAGACTCTTGAGCGTCTTGTCCAAATGCCCGTAACGCGGGGGATAGGAAGTCAGCGTCACAACAAGAGGCCGACCAAGGCCGTGCGGTTTCTTTTCCGAAACTTTTGGGAAATCACGGATGGCAGTAAGTGCGCTGCGCAAGCGTAGCTTATCCTCGACCCGGCGGCGAAGCAGCTTCAGCCGATACAGGCCCCGCATAATGCTTATCCAAGCTCCATTTGAAATTCGTGTGTCGCCCTGCCCCCGATTTCTTGTTAAGCCGCACAAACCGCAGTTCCAAGCCGTTTTTTTGGCAAACACCGTTCAGAGCAAGATCAGGCCATGTCCCAGAATTCAAAAGTCGGCTTCATCACGATGGCGTATGGCCGCGAAAAATATCTCGATCAGGCTGTTGCGCTCGCCCGATCGGTCAAGTTGCATATGCCTGATCAGCCGATTGTCTTGGTGACGGACCGCAAGGACAAATATCCGCCCTTCGATGATCAGATCGTCATGGAGGATTACTCTCTTGCAGGCACAGTCCTGAAAACACTGATCTATGAATATTCGCCATTCGAAGAGACGATGTTTATCGATTCCGACTGCTTGCTGACCCGTGATTGCAGCAAACAGGTTGAAGAAATCAGGGCATGGGATTTCTCACCGGTAGTGAACACATATCTCGGCGAAGGCGACGAGGATCTCTGGCTGGAAGACGTTGGCGCAGCTGTCAGCAGGGTCGGCGGGAAAAACTTCCCGAAATTCAATGGCGGAATATACTTCTTCCGAAAGAGCGAGGCGGCGAAAGCCGTGTTCGACACTGCGGAGGAAATGCGCGCGCGGCAGCAGGAATTGGGCATTCTCGATTTCGATGCAGCCGGTCCTGGTGAAGAAACGCTTTTCGGGCTCGCTATGGCGAAACTAGGGATGGACAAACTTTATGACGACGGGGGGCGACTGATGCGCACCCCGTTGAACGCAACCGGTCCGGTCCATCTCGACGTCTATGCCAGCGAATGCTATTTCGAAAAGCAAGGCAAGCTGGTGGAACCGGCAATTGTGCATTTCTGCGGCGAGTGGATCGATCACCCCGCGTACCGGATCGCGGTTGACGAGCTGGCACAGGGAAAGCGCATGTCTTCACCAAAGCGTGCCGCGATCTCCGCGCGCTACAAAGCCGGAAAGCTTACAGAAAAGGTCGCAAGTAAATTCGCCTGAGGCAGGTCAGAAGCGTTCCAAGCGGGCCTTAAGGCGTCCAAGGGCAAGCCTGAGCAGCAAGACCGGGCTGCGAAACCGCGAATATCGCGGCTGATCAACAACGCGATCCGCAAGTTCGACCCGATCGGTTGGCAACCAGCGGATTCCCCGCGCCGCCTGTGCTATCAAAACCTTTTCATGCCTCTCAACATAGGCGTCTGACATTCTGAACCCATACCAGGTTTCATTTGGTTTAGCGCTGCCTTCATAACCATGGCGCACCAGCAGCTCGTGACAGATAAGGTCGCAAACCGGTCTCAGCCCGGCCGGCAGATCGCGCTTCCAAGCGTATTTGCGAGAATTGGTCAGGCCTGACGACACCTGCTTTTTCCAACCCTCATTCTCGGACGAGACATCGCGCGCAGCTTTTCCGAATTCGATCATGGCGGGATCAAAGTCTTCGCCTATCAACTCGCATACTTCTCTAAGCACCTTTTCGGCGTCATCGACCAGATCCTCATAACGGATCGTCATGCTCAGCGGGTCACTCGCCAGAAAGTCTTCCGCCCCCGCATTCCATTGCTGCCAGACGTAAATGTTCGGCAGCACGTGGTTGCTGAAAGTCGGCAATTTGCAGGTCGAAAGTCCCACATCGCGCGGATCGCGGATGATGCGAACGATTGGAGCATCTGGCCACAGGCTGCGGATCGTCTCCAAGTTTTGGATATGGTTCGGAGTTTTCTCAGCCCAGCGCACCTTCCCGCGCGCGGCAGCAAACGGCATGGTCAGACTTTCAAGCATCGCGGCAATGCCAGGCTCCCTGCCCGATAGATAGCGGGCGATGCCGCTTCTCGACGTTTCGAACAGCTCGGCCACCGGCTGGTCCGCCAACGTCAAACCTGAAAGCATTTCGGCTGCCTTTTCGGGCCACGCCTCATCCAGGGCTGCCGCTTCAAGCTCTGCCAGGGGGAGCTTGCTGAAAAACTGCGATTCCGGACCGGCAGACACTTCAGGATGGGATGCAAGCATCGCTGCGAGCATGGTCGTACCCGAGCGAGGGGCACCGACCAGGAAGATCGGAGGTTTGCTCACATCAGATACAATCGAAAGGAAACGGAGGGTTTTTACAGCGTATATTCATCAATGAATTGCTTCTCATTGTTCCAATTTTGCACGTGCGAAGGAAATGTTGGCTTTAATCTAACACGTTGCTAAACCGGCGCAATTGGTGCGTCCGAAAAGGACAGGTTTTTTTGGATGAAGGTCGCCCGGAGTTTTGGGCGGGTTTCGGGGGAAATGAACGGTATGGCGAGCGATCCAGTTTTGGACGAGGCTGTTGATGTGGAAGAGCTGGACAGCTCTCCTGCACGCGCGCCCCTGCTCCCGGATCCGGGCTTCTTGTGGCAGGTTTTCCGCCGCAACATGCTGCTGTTTTTCGGCTGCCTCGTCGCAGTGTTGCTCGCGGCTGGCATCTATCTCTCGCTCGCGACACCGCTCTATTCAGCACGCGCAAGCCTGTTGATTGAACCGAGCACCGATCCGGTACGGACGACCGGCCCCAACGAAAACGGCCTGATTCCGAATGCGGACGAGATCGATACGGAAATCCGCCTGATCGGCTCACCATTGGTGTCGGAGATCGCCGCTCAACTGTATTCCGAGCGGTTCGCCTCGCCGGATGGCGATGATTTCAGCCCGGACGAGATCGCCTCTTTGGCAAGACGCATCAACGGGACCGTGCGCGTTGTCCGGTCTGGCTCGACCAAGGTTATCGATCTGAGCGCCACCGGGCCGGATCCGCAATTTGCGGCGGCTTCTGCCAACCTTCTTGGCGAGGCGTATCTGCAATCTCAGGTGAACGATAAAACCCAGCGATCATCGAGCACCCAAAGATTCATCAATGAGCGTCTGCAAGAGCTTGAGCAGAACGCGATTTCGACCCAGACCGCGCTTGATAATTATCGTGCGTCCCGCGGCCTCGTCAGCGCCAATGGTGGTACGAGCGCCGAACAGGAAGTTTCAAACCTCAATCAGCAATTGGCGAGTGCCAGAGCCGAATTGGCCGAAAAACAAGGGCGGCTTTCCGCAGCGCGCGAGCAGTTGGCGCGCGGCGGCGGCGGGGCCGATGTGGGGGCGGCACTCGGATCCGGCACGGTTGCCAGCCTGCGTCAGCAAGAAGCACGGGTTAGCGCGGAGCTTGCGGTCCTGAGCGAAAAGTACGGCGAACTTCATCCGCAGCGGCGCCAAACCCAATCCGAGCTGGAGGAGATTCAGAACCGCATCCAGCAAGAAATCAACCGCGTTATTTCAAGCCTTCAGGCTGATGTGCAAACCGCGCAATCGCGGGTCAATTCGCTGAGCTCCAGTCGCCAGCAGGCGCTGGGCACGCTGACTTCGAACAGCCGTTCTCAGGCTGGACTCAACGAGCTTCAGCAGAAAGCGGACGCGGCCAAATCGATCTACCAGTCATTCCTTGCGCGGTCGCAGGAGAACGCTGCCTTGCGCGACAGTGCGCTGCCCGATGCGAGCTTCGCCTCGCGTGCGGCCGTACCGACTTTCCCGGTCAGCCCCAATTTCCCGCTGACCATGGCGCTTGCTGTTGTTGGCGGGCTCGGGCTGGGTTTCCTGTCTATACTTCTCGCCGAGTATCTGCGCCGCGGCATCCAGACCAAGCGTGATATCGAACGCCGGCTGCGTCTGCGGTATGCTGGCGCAATCCCAACGCTTCGCTCTACGATCAAAGGGCGCATGCCGCTTGAGGCGCCGCAGGATTACGTGATCAATCACCCGCATTCGCTGTTTGCGGAAAGTTTTCGGTCAATCCGCACTTTCCTGACCCTGTCGCCGGGCAAACGATCGCGCGCCATCGCCATCACATCCGCGCTTCCGCGCGAAGGCAAGACCACCACAGCCGTATGCCTCAGCCGCAGCACAGCGATTGAAGGACTGAAAACGGTTTTGGTTGATGCCGACCTCAGGCGCCGCGGATCAAGCGAGCTGCTCGAGTATCAAAGCGACCATGACGTTTACGATTACCTTTTCGAACGCGCACCGCTCAGTGATTGTGTGTTCCGGGATGAACGATCAGGCCTGGATGTCTTGGGCAGCTCGGACTTTCCCCAGAGCCCGGAAAACCCGCTTACCGCCGATCGTATTGAGCGGATGCTGAACGAGCTTCGCGAAACCTACGACGTTGTCGTGATCGACACCGCACCCATCCTTGGGGTGGCCGAGGGGCGTCTGATTGCCTCTGCGGCGGACAGAGTGCTATTGATAACACAATGGAAGAAAACATCGGTTCGCGCGGTTGAGGCAGTGGTCGACATGTTGCTGGAATCGGGCGCAAAAATAACTGGCCTCGCATTGAGCCAGGTGAATATTCGCAAATATGCCAGCACCGGAGATGGTGACGTATATGCTTATGCTAAGAAGTTCAGAGGGTATTATTCCAACTGACGAGAGTTGCGCCGGTTTTAGGGAGGGCGACAAAGTGACAAACATGATCAAGCGTCAAACGCGGTCACACATTCAGGGCAAAGCGGGAGCAAGAACGGTTCTGCTGGGCTCCGCGGCGTTCGCGGCTGCGCTTTTCCCTGTCCAGAGCCTGTCAGCACAGGACGATGTGCAGGGTCGCTCGGTAGCCGAGCGAAACGCGCCTGAGTTCACAGCAAGACCACTGGAGCTGGGCAGCTTCAGAGTGTTTCCATCGATCGAACTCGACGTGGAATACAATGACAACATTTTCGC
>CALLQC010000159.1 GCA_938015255.1 uncultured Erythrobacter sp. | reverse complement strand
GATTGCGCCGCGTGCTGAGATAAGCAGGAAATACACCGTCCAAAGACCAATGATCGAGAACATGACCGTACGGAACGGGACGCTCACATCGGATTTGCGCGCCGGTGCATTTGCGATCGTATTAAAGGTGCTGGTGCTCGCCATGATCAACTAGCGAGATAGCCATTGGAGTATAAATACACCACCAAGACGGCGGCGGATTGTCGGACAGAGTCGCGCTTTGGTCGATTGCCTGTCCGGTTTTCGCAACGCTCTGCCGCCAAAAACCGGAAGGTTCATCCTGACTTCAGCTACGCCTGACAGATCGCGTCGGCTTCCCTAACCGCGCGGTTTGATCATCTCGGCTGGGACAATCCATTTGGCGAACTGTTCTTCAGTGAGCAGGCCAAGCTCCATTCCCGCCTCCTTGAGTGTCGTACCGTCTGCGTGCGCTTTCTTGGCGATCTTTGCCGCATTGTCGTAGCCGATATGCGGATTGAGTGCAGTGACCAGCATCAGGCTTTCGTTCATCAGCTTGTCAATGCGCGCCGTATTCGCTTCGATCCCGACAACGCAGTTGTCTGTGAAGCTGCGTGTGCTGTCGCTCAGCAAGCGTATCGATTGCAGCACGTTGTAGATCATCACCGGTTTAAACACATTGAGCTCAAGATGGCCGTGCGATCCAGCCACGCTGACACCGACCGCGTTGCCCATGACCTGCGCGCACACCATGGTGAGTGCCTCGCACTGGGTCGGATTGACCTTGCCCGGCATGATCGAGGAGCCCGGTTCATTCGCCGGCAGCGCAATCTCGCCAAGGCCGGAGCGTGGACCGGACCCGAGCAAGCGAATGTCATTCGCGATTTTCATGCAACTCACAGCGACGGAATTGAGCGCGCCCGACAGTTCAACCATGGCATCATGCGCGGCGAGCGCTTCAAACTTGTTGGGTGCGGTAACAAACGCATGGCCTGTCATATCGGCAACTTCCGCTGCGAACTTCTCCGCAAAACCCGCTTTTGAATTGATGCCCGTGCCCACGGCCGTTCCGCCCTGTGCAAGCTCAAGCACACGCGGAAGAGTGCCTTCGATCCGGGCAATCCCATACTCCACCTGTTTGGCGTAACCCGAAAACTCCTGCCCCAGCGTCAGCGGCGTGGCATCCTGCAAGTGTGTGCGACCGATCTTCACAATATCGGCGAACGCTTTCGCTTTGGCGCCGAGCGCGCCGTGGAGGTGTTTCAGCGCGGGGATGAGCTGTTCGATGGCCTCGCTGCCAGCCGCGATATGCATCGCTGTCGGGAAAGTGTCATTCGAACTTTGCCCCATATTGCAGTGATCATTGGGGTGAACTGGCTCTTTGCCGCCATGATTGCCGGTAAGGATCTGATTGGCCCGACTCGCAATAACTTCATTGGCGTTCATATTGGACTGAGTGCCGGAGCCTGTTTGCCAGACACTAAGGGGGAATTGATCTGCGAGGGTCCCGTCGATCACTTCGCTCGAAGCCTGGATAATGGCGTCACCAAGCTGCTTTTCCAGTACGCCTAACGCCATATTCGCGCGGGCCGCCGCCTGTTTTTGAATGCCAAGCGCCTTCACCAGCGGTGCTGGCATTGTTTCTGTGCCGATTGCGAAGTTTGCGAGGCTGCGCTGGGTTTGCGCACCCCAATGCGCCTCGGCAGGTACCGCCACCTCGCCAAGGGAGTCTGTTTCGATCCGGACATTTCCGGTCGCTCCAAAGATTGAACCGTCATTGTGCTGCATGTCACTCATCGAAGCGTTCCTTGTTCCGGTCGATTGCGTGCCCCCCCTAAGCATCGCTCGCGCTAGAGGTCAAAGGGAATGGTGCGGTCTGTTCGATGGTCAAACCCCTTGGCCAATCCCGCCCCGATAGCTAGGAAGGGTTGACGTACTGTGTTGTGTGACTAATACAGTTATCCGGAGTGACTATGACGACTACTATTTCCCAGCCAGGTGCCGCGATCTCGGCGGAGCAGCGTCGCGCGATGATCGACAGCCAATTGCGCACCAGCGGCGTCAACGAAGAATATATTCTGGCCCGCATGATGGCGGTGCCAAGGGAAGATTTCTTGCCCGCGGCCAAGGCGCCGCTAGCTTACATTGACCGTGCGGTTGACCTTGGAGAAGACGGTCATCTTGCCTCCCCTCTGTTTTACGGCAAACTGTTGCTGGAAGCCGATCCTCGCAAGAGCGAGCGTGTTCTGATTGTAGAGGGCGGCACCTCTTATCTTGCAGAGCTTACGCGCTCTCTTGTGGCAGATGTCGACACAATCGGCGCAGATGACGCCGCAGCCGGCCAACTGCCTGCAGGCAAAAGCTATTCGCTCATTCTCGTTGACGGCGCGATCGAACAATTGCCTGATGCAATGGCGGCTGCTCTCGAAGAGAATGGGCGGGTCGTTTCGGGGATGCTCCTGCGCAAGGTAACGAGACTTGCATCGGGGCGGAAAGTCGCGGGGCATTTGAGCCTGCAGCCGGTGGAAGACATCGGCATCCCGGTTTTGCCGCAATTCAATGTTCCGAAAGGTTGGTCATTCTGATGCAACGCGCTCAGCGCTTACGTGCCGCCACACTAATGGTCGGCAGCGCCAGCGCGCTTGCGATAAGCGCACCCGCACAAGCGGACACTCTGCGCGAAGCATTGATCGACGCCTATAACACCAACCCCACACTAGAGGCCGCCCGCGATAATCAGCGCGCGACAGACGAAAATGTACCAATTGCCAGGGCGCCCGGCCTGCCCAGCGCCAGCGTAACAGCAACCCACCTCGAATTTGTCCGCAGATCAGCGAACAGTTTCACGGCGCCGCTGCGCAATTTGGGTGTGAACGGACAGATTCTAGTGCCTGTTTATTCAGGCGGTGCGGTCCGCAACAATCTGCGCGCAGCAAAAGAACGTGTCGCGGCCGGGCAAGCGCAGCTAAGAAACACGGAAAGTGCGATTTTCAGTCAGGTGGTTGCGGCCTATCTCGATGTTCTGCGCACCGAAGCGCTTGTAGCGCTCTCTGCCAACCAGGTGGACGTGCTTGCGATCAACTTGGAGGCTACGAGCGACCGCTTCGAAATCGGAGATTTGACGCGCACAGACGTGGCCCAGTCACAATCGCGCCTCGCCGTGGCGCAGGGCGATTTGCAACTTGCCGAAGCCAACCTGATTGCCGCCCGCGAAACCTATCTCCAGCTTGTCGGATCCGCTCCCGGTCAGCTCGAGGCGCCGCCTCCGCTGCCCGGTTTGCCAGAATCGGTGGGTGAGGCGATTGTTTCCGCGCTTGAGAACAACCCCAACCTGATAGCAGCCAAAGAGACCGCTGAAGCCGCAGGCTTCGATACCAAGGCGGCTGGCGCTGGCAGATTGCCGACCGTCGGCGTTTTCTCCAACGTTGATTACAGCAATTTCTTCGACACACTGGGCGGCCCCATTGCGTCGAACTTCCAACAGCGTGAAACCACCGCAAATGTCGGCGTGAGGCTTTCTATTCCCTTGTTTCAAGGAGGTTTGCCTGCCGCTCGGCAACGGCAGGCGGGTGCTCGCGAGAGCGCGGCTCTCGAACAGGTCATCGAAGCTGAACGCAGTGTCATTCGCGAGACACGCTCTACCTATTCTAACTGGCAGGCAGCCAATGCCGTGATTGAAAGCTCGAAAAAGGCGGTTGAGGCCGCTGAACTCAGCCTTGAAGGAGTGCGAGCGGAAAATTCGATCGGAAACCGCTCCATTCTTGACGTGCTAAACGCGGAACAGGAACTGCTTTCTGCAAGGGCGCAATTGGTGACCGCGCGGCGCAATGCCTATGTTGCCGGATTCAATCTTCTGGCCCTGATGGGACGCGCGGAGGCGCGCGATCTCAACCTGGATCCGGGCGGCGTTCTGTATGATCCAATGGACAATTACGAGCGCGTCTATGATCGCCAATGGGATTGGGATCGGGATCCAAAAGCAAAAGCGGATTCAACCAGAACCGTTGACATTCCGGCCGCCAACGCAACAATCGGCCCTCAACTTGAACCGGACGGTTAATTAACGCGAACTGATTCGGGTTGGTTAACAACGCAAGCTCGAAGGCAGAACGTGGCACAAGGCAACGAAGCATCAGTCGAGGAGATTCTTGAGTCGATCAAGAAGGTGATAGCGCGTGATAATCGCGCTGGCGCGCTTGAGGCTCGGCAGCGCCGCCAGACGGAGGCAGATCAGGCCGAAGCCGCTGCCGAACCGCGCGATGAAGTGCTAGACCTCTCAGAAATGGCGATCGAAGACGACGGCATTGGCCGAGAAGATGCGGAAGAATGGGAGGCTGTCAACAGCGCCGACGTTGACGGCGGAGATGGTGAAGACGCTCCATTGATCACAGACGCCGTTCGCGGCGCCATGCAGGAAAATCTGGCGGCTTTGGCGATGATCTCCGAACCCGGCGCGAGGCCACAGATCGTTCGTTCCGGCGAAACGTCGCTCGAAGGGCTCACACGCGAGCTGCTTCGTCCGATGCTGGCCGATTGGCTCGATAAGAACCTGCCGGGAATGGTCGAAAAGCTTGTTCAGGCGGAAATTGCCCGGATCGCCGGCAAAAAGAACTGAACCAGCTATAAACCCACTACCGGTTTTTGTGGCGCCCTGCCCTTCGGGGCGTTAACCCTGCACCGCATGAAGTTTAATCGGATACTGAGCGCCGCGACCGCAGTTGCCGCATTCACCGCCATTCCCGTGGCAGCAGACGACCATGGCGCGGCAGATACTGCCGCTGAGCCGGTTGCCGGGAATATCGATGCACCAGCCATGTCGGCGCGCGATCTCGTCACAATGCCGCGCGTTGGCGGGGCGAGTGTTGCGATGGGCCGTTTTGCGGTGTTCTCAGTCACATATACCGACGAAGAAACACTGTCGCGATCCCGGCAGCATTACATGCTCGACCTTTCCGATCCGGGGGCAGATCCAATCGCATTTGACCTCGGCCTCCCGGCTTTTGCCATGACCTTTGGAGCTGATAACCACCTTTATTTTCTCAGCACTGGCCACACGGACGATGAAGCCGAGCCACGCTCGCGATTATGGCGGGCGGCGCTTAAAGAGAACGGCACGTTCGAAGCGCCAATGATTGTTGCTGACATAGCGGGCTCTGACATAGCGGGCTTCAAGCTATCACCAACGGGCAATGCTGTGGCCATGTGGTCGGAAATTGCACGCGATTGCCCCGGTTTCGGCTGCGAGGATGAGGCCGAGAGGATCGGCTCAGGCCGTCTGTATGAAAGCGATGGCGGCTTTTTCAGGCATTGGGATCGCTGGGACGAGCCCGGCATTTATAACCGCGTTTTCCTGTTCGATATCGAGGACGGGCAAATCTCGGGTGAGGGCGCAGCAATCGACGGCGGCACGGCGGGCGGGATTGTTGGTAACACTCCGACCATGCCATTTGGCGGCGCAGAGGATATTGCCTGGGCGCCGGATGGTTCGGGCGTCTATTTCGTCGCGCGCGAAGCCAATGGAGATGAACCAACATCGACCGATCATGATATCTATTATTTCGCGCTGGGCGGCTCGGTCCCGCAGATTTTGACAGATGCCAATGCCGCATCCGACACTTCCCCTGCCCCTTCGCCGGATGGGCGCTATCTGGCGTATCTCGCAATGGCGCGCCCCGGCTACGAATCCGATCGGCAAGTGATTCAAATGCGCGATCTGGCCACCGGCAATACGCGTGCGCTCACCCAGCACGTTGACCTGTCTTTCGGCGGTTTGAGCTGGAGCGCAGACGGGACATATCTGCTCGCCTCCGCAGCCGAGGTGCTGGATACCCCTGTATTCAAGATCGATCCGAACAGCGGCAAGACTACGCGGCTCAACCTGATTGCCGGCAACGAAGCGCATATTGGCAATGTTGTTTCATTGCCTGATGATCGTTTGCTCTTCACGAGGGATTCGATCGGTGTCCCCAATGAGATGTTTCTTGCAGAAAGCGGCCGGACCGCGCGGCCTCTCACCGATTTTGTGACCAGCCGCATGGGCGATCTGGCTACGACCGTCACAACACGGTTCAGCTTTGAGGGCGCGAATGGCGACACCGTGTGGGGCCAAATCACGCGATTGGAGGAACAAGCCGGTTCCATTCCAGCAATCCTCTACATCCACGGCGGACCTCAGGGTTCTTTTCGGGATGGCTGGTCATCACGCTGGAATCCCCGCGTGGTCGCAAGCCAGGGATATGCCGTGATCTCCATCGATTTCCACGGTAGCGCGGGATACGGTCAGGAATTTATGGATTCCATTAACCGGGATTGGGGCGGTAAGCCCTTGGAGGACCTGCAAAAAGGCCTCGCAGCCGCGCTTGCGCTCGATCCGCAAATCGATGTCAAGCGCGCTTGTGCGATGGGTGCAAGTTATGGCGGGTACATGGTGAACTGGATCGCGGGCAACTGGCCTGACCGGTTCGATTGCCTGGTCCAGCATGACGGCCTGTTTGACATGCGCAGTTTCTATTACTCCACCGAGGAACTGTGGTTTCCCCGCTGGGATTTCGGCGGGTCTTACGCGGATGCACGCGAAGAATATGAGCGCTGGAATCCGGTTAATCACATCGACAAATGGCAAACGCCAATGCTCGTGATCGCGGGTGAAAACGACTTTCGGGTCCCCTACACCCAAGGCTTGCAGAGCTTTACCGCACTGCAGGAGCGCGGTGTGCCATCGCAATTGCTCGTGTTCCCGGATGAAAATCACTGGGTGTTGGGCGCCAGAAACTCTCTGCAATGGCACGAAACGGTCTTTGCTTGGCTCAATCGCTGGCTCACCGAGGAAAATGAAGCAAAATGAGCGATACAGAGCAGCTAGCCGCTCGGTATGCACTGGCAAAGAAATACGGGGCCCAAACCAAGGGTGACGGAATTGAACGCCAGATATTTCTGTGTGCTCTCTCCGAAAAGCAGAAATGCTGTTCTCGGGCCGAAGGCGCAATCGCTTGGCAGTTTCTCAAAGATCGGCTGAAAGAAAAGGGCTTGGTTGGCCCCAAAAGGACGGACGAACACCCAAAAGGTGCGGGAGGCGGTGTCCAGCGCACAAAAGCCGACTGTCTTCAGATCTGCGGTGCCGGCCCGATCGCGGTCGTCTGGCCAGAAGGCGTCTGGTATCATTCATGCCGGCCGGATGTGCTTGAGCGCATTATCGACGAGCATCTGGTTGGCGGAACACCAGTGGAGGAATTCAGACTGGTCCCGCCAGCCTAATCATCGTCCTTGTCGCCGAACAGCTCATCAGCACTGGGTAGGCGGTTGTCGACCGACTCGTCGTGTCCCGTGCCGTTCGAGAGAAAAACCAGACCCATCAATCCGCCGCCAAGCAGCATGGTAAACGCAATGCCCAGCGCCACCGCAATGTAGAAGTGGACGGATATCGCGCCGTTGAAAGCGAACAGCAAACCCAATGCAATCGCCACAGTCGCGATCGTTACAGCCAACAACAAACGCATAATCTGGCGATAGCGCGCCCATGCATGCGCGGCGGTTTCCGGATCGTCGAGAGGGGATTTTCTGGTCATTATTACCACATGAGGGCATGACCCCCGCTTTGCAACGCACAATGCGCCAAGGGGTAGGGATACGGAGAAGATTCGCCTTTTTGCGGCGAAAGTGGCATTTTCCTGTTTCAGATAGGAGAGTAACGCATGACCATTGCTCGCATTACATCCCGCCGCACCACAACCGATGTCATCTCTTGCGATGTCACGACCCCCGTTCGCGATGCGGTGGCATTGCTCGCAAGCAAGCGCATTGGCGCATTACCTGTTCTTGAGAACGGGGTTGTCGCGGGGATTTTTTCGGAACGTGATGTCATCTACCGGCTGGCCGATGAAGGGGCGGGTTGCCTCGACAAGACTGTGGGACAAGTGATGACATCCCCTGCGGTTACTGTTGAGCCGGGCACGATGATTGATGAAGCGCTCGCGCTCATGACGAAACGGCGGTTTCGCCATTTCCCTGTGGTCGAAAATGGCGCGCTGATCGACTTCATCTCGATCGGTGACATGGTGAAGATCAAGATCGACGAAGTGGAACAGGAAGCGCAGGCTTTGAGAACCTATATAGCGACCTGAATACGCACCGCCCTTGTTTGCGAAGCTGTGGTCTCTTAAATTCAACCTATGGCCGAAACTTTGACCCTCACCCCTTCCGCAGCAAAACGGGTTGCCTGGATTGCGGAAAAGCAGACCAAGCCAGCAATCCTGAGACTGTCGGTCGAGGGAGGCGGCTGTTCCGGATTTCAGTACAAATTCGATTTGACTGACGCGCCACAGGGCGATGATTCTGTGAGCGAAACCGATGGTGTGATGCTGGTTGTGGATCCAATCAGTCTGGATCTTGTCGGGGGCAGTGTGGTCGATTTTGTTGAATCGCTTGGCGGTGCCGCATTTCGGGTTGAAAATCCCAATGCAGCTGCTGGCTGCGGATGCGGATCCAGCTTCGGGATTTAGATTAGACCCGCCACGCAATCTGGGGCATCAAGCGACCCATGAAAATCGCGACCTACAATATAAACGGTGTGAAGGCCCGCCTGCCCCGGCTCAAAGAGTGGCTGGAGGAAACGAGGCCATCGGTTGCCTGTCTTCAGGAAATCAAGTCGATCGATGAAAATTTCCCGGCAGCTGAGCTGGAGGAGCTGGGATATCACGTGCTCACGCACGGCCAGAAGGCATTCAACGGCGTTACAATCTTAACGGACCGGAATGCCGGCTTCGATGCACCACAGGAGGTGCAACGCGGATTGGGGATTGATGGTCCAAAAGATGGTGAGGGCGAGCAAGCACGCTATCTTGAAGTGGATGTTGTGCGCGGGGAAATTGCCACCCGGATTGTCTGCATCTATCTGCCCAATGGAAATCCGCATCCTGGCCCAAAGTTTGATTACAAACTCGCTTGGATGGAGAGGCTCCGAAACCGCATGGCTGAAATCTGGTCGGAGGAGGTGCCAGCCGCGATCCTTGGCGATTTCAACGTCATTCCGCAGGATGATGACACGTTTTCGGTTAAGGCCATGGCCAATGATGCGCTAATGCAGCCGGAGAGCCGTTCGGCGTACTCTTCCCTTTTGGCGGATGGATGGACTGACGCGGTGCGCACGCTCAATCCGCGCGGCGGCGTATGGACCTATTGGGATTATCAAGCGGGCGCATGGCAGCGCGATCACGGTTTCCGGATCGATCACATTCTGTTGTCACCCGAACTTGCGGACAGACTCGATTCAGTCGGCGTTGATCGCGAGCATCGCGGGCGCGAAAAAGCATCGGACCATGCACCCACATGGGCGGTGCTTTCAGACTGAAAAACGAACGGGCACCCGCATAGGTGCCCGTGTTGTTTCTTGCGACATACAGTAACGCCTAGCGGTAAAAGATATGCGTATCGATCTGAGCTGTGCGTGTCTTGCGATGGCTCCACTTGGGGCGGACGTAATTCGCGTGGAAGTACACCGCTTCGCCCGCTTCTGACTCCCAAAGCCCGTCATGCGCTATCTTTGCTATAGTTTTTGCGCGGTCCCAAGCCGGAGAGCTGGTTTTGATGCGCGGCATGCGGCCATTCTTAACGAACGAGAACTGTGATCGCTGGTATACGACGCCGCAGTAACTCGCCGGGAAGCGCCGATCCTCAGCGCGGTTGATGACCACCTGGGCGACAGCCAGCTGACCTGCGAGCGGTTCACCACGCGATTCAAAGTAGACAGCGCCGGCAAGGCACTGCAGCTGTTCGCTCAGTTTTTCTGGTGCATCGACTTCAGCGATAAGTTCGCGAAGCGATCCGGCGTCAATCGCGTCCTCTGCTGAGGTGTCTGCGTCTTCTTCGACCG
>CALLQC010000158.1 GCA_938015255.1 uncultured Erythrobacter sp. | reverse complement strand
GGGATGCTGCGCGATGCGATGCGTGGGGCGCGGATTTGTAGGGTCGTCCGAAGAATTGAAAGCAGCAATTGTCGGCAGCTCATCAAGCACAGTCAAAACGGCGCTGCGTTGTTCGGCGGTTAGATCTTCATCCAGATCCAGGGTGAATACAAGCCGTTCAGGCTCCGGCTCATTCGGCGCGCCGATGTCTTGCGTCTGGCCATTCGTCGAAAGTACGGATTGATTTTGTTGCTCCGGGTTTTGGGCTACGGTGATGCCAGATATCGTTATGAGAAGGACTGCCGCCAAAGCTCTTAAATTCACCGTCCACCTCATCACTGTATCCCCCCTGCTGAAGGCTATCTGGCGAGGGTGCTGATCGCAAGGGAGACGTAACTGCCATGCGAACAAAGAAAAACCCCGGAAGCCGTCAGGCATCCGGGGTTTTAAATACTGACCGCCAATTGGCGCGAATGGATTAGTTGGGATAGGTCCATGTCGTGCCGCGCGCGAAGTTCTCGCTGGCGAAGGCCCAGTTCAGCTTCGATCCCACTACAGCATCCAGATATGCGGGGCGTTTGTTCTGGTGATCGAGATAATAGGCATGTTCCCATACGTCGATTGTTAGCAGGGGGTTGAAATCGCTATCAGCCAGCGTGTCGCCATCATGCGTTTCTTCGATGCTGAGCTCGCCGTTCTTTTCAGCCAGCCATACCCATCCGCTGGCAAAATGCCCTGCGCCGCGCGATTTGAGCTGTTCCTTCAGTTCGTCGACTGAACCGAATGCAGCGTCGATTTTTGCTTTAAGATCGTCTGAGGGAGCGGTTTCGCTTCCGGCCATTGAATGCCAGTAGAACGCATGGTTCCAGCTTTGCGCAGCGTTGTTGAAGAGGCCCTGGTTATTGCCGCGTGCGGCAGCAACAATCTCTTCCATCGATTTGCTCGCGTGATCGGTGCCCTCGATCGCATCGTTCATTTTGTCGATGTAGGCCTGATGGTGCTTGCCATAGTGAAACGATAGCGTGTTGGCCGAAACAGCCGGTTCAAGCACGGTGTCAGGGTAGGGCAGATCGATCAGTTTGAAAGCCATAGGATGTACCTCTGTAGTTGGATTCGTTTAATGTTCTCATGAACACAATGCGCGGCTGTGACAATGGTTGCAAAACAACCCGAAGAAACCCCTGCTCGCGCCCCTTAGCCCATGAGGCTGCGATGGAATTCCGCGTCCTTTCGCAATTTCGCATGTTCGACCCAGGTTGAATGCACACCGCTGGAGATTTTGTGCGGCAATGCGGCGCGGCAGATCGGGCCTCTGGTTACGTCGCTCGCATCTAGAATGGCGAGCTCCGACGTACCCGCATTCTCGTTAATCAGAAAGGTGACAAGATAGCCGTCATCCTCTGCGAAACCCTGTTGCCGCTTTTTGGACGTTGATCCTTTGCGCTGGACCATTGGGCTTTCGCTGGCATAGATTCCTTCGGGCAGTTCAAACACCTGCTCTGCGCCGGTCTGCGTGTCGTGGCGTACGTATCCGTTGAATAGGAACCAGCCGGGCCGCGTCGTGGTGGACCAGATGTAGCGGTTTTTCCGCATCAGATAATCCGGGTTGATCATCCCGAATTCGACTATGCGGTCTGAAAGTCGCTCTTCCGTAGTCTCACCGGTTGTGAGGTTGAAACGCCAGCGGTGGAGACGCGACTGAAAAGAATGTTCGTCAACATACGCCATCATGTGACTGTATTCGCCAGCTTCCTTTATCGGGTCTGGCATCGGCTTATCCTGATAATACCCCTCCAAGACGACATAATCGCCCTCCTCATAGGCGTTTGTCCAGTGGAGCACATAGGTGGGCGAAGCCTCGAACCATCGGATATCTTTCGGCTGGCCGTAACGCGGGATTAGCGCGAAGCGTGTCGGTATGCCTTCATGGATACGCGCAGCATGAATATCGCGCTCCAGCAGATCTGCGTCCCAGAACAGGGGCATATCATTCAGGATCGACCAGCTCTTCGTGATCGCCATATCATGCGGCAGTCTAGGCCCGGGCAGCGGGATCGGCACGTAATGCGCCAATTGGCCCGCGCGGTCGACCACGCCGTAATGCATAAAGGGCGCGTGCTTGGAGTAGTTGAAGAACATCAGCTCACCGGTCGTCTCGTCGACTTTCGGATGAGCGGAAACTCCGTCGATCGGGCCCCATGACGCCTTGCCGCGGTTCTCAAGCGTCACAGGGTCGATCTGCCACGCTTCTCCGCATTGATAAAAGGTTGCCAGCGCCGTGCCGGCATGGACGATGATATCGGTGCTGCCGGTGTCCTTAAGGCTTCCATGCGCGCCAAAGCCGGGACGTTTGGATAGTGCAGGTGGGTCCATCAATCCGCCCCAGATGGCGCCTCCGGCGAGCTGCTCCTGCGTGAAGCAATGCGTTCGCACGAAGCGATTGCGATAGCTTGCCTTGCCGCCTGAGATGCTGACCTGATGAACCATGGCATCACCATCGAAAGGGTGCGCTCGTCCCAGCGGCTGATGCACTGGGTTTTCGGTGTTTCGCAGATAAATGCCCTCAATATCCGTCGGAATCTCGCCCTCAATCACCTCTAGCTCATCAACATCCAGTTCCTCGTGCACCGGCGTCCACGGACCGGAAAGATAGGGATGATTTGAAGCTTCAAGCGTCGTCCTGACAGGCGGTTGTCGTGTGATCTGCATGGTTCTCTCCCACGAGAAACCTAGCCCAAGCCAAGGCCCGAGAAAACCGCGATCTTTTGATCTCGATCAATGCGCGGCTGCAATCGGAGGCGCAAAATCCTGATCGTCAAACAGGAGAAGCCCGATGAAATCGATCCTTGTTCACGCCAATGAAGACAGTGCCATGGAAGCCCGAATGCAGGTCGCGCTCGATATCGCCCGCGCCACGGGTGCGCACATAACCTTTCTGCAATCGGTCAGTTACGAAGTGTTCGCGCCGGGCGATTTTTACGGTTCGGCGATGGCAGCGGCGCTGCCGCAGATCAAAGAGGCTGCGGAAAAGTTTCGCGCCAGAACGGAACAAGACCTCGTCAACGAAGACGCTGCTTGGGAATGGAAATTCCTTTATGGTATGGCGGAATCCCGACTGCTTGAGCAATCCGCTCTTTACGACCTCATTCTTGTCGGCCCGGACGATATCGGAGAGGATGGAGCGCATCGCCCATCGTCAATGGTCGGCGAACTTGCGGTTAGAGCCTCAACTCCTGTGCTGGTGGTGCCCGCGAGCACGAAGCGGCTCAATCTGGGCGCACCGATATTGGTGGCTTGGAACGGATCAAGCGAAGCCTGCACTGCAATGCGTGCGGCAGTGCCATTGCTCGCTATGGCCAGCGACGTTCATCTTGCCGTTATTGCGGAGAGCAACGGCAAGAGACGCACCGATTTCCGTCCGGACCAAGGCGCCGAATATCTGAGCCGGCACAACATCCGCGCAGAAATTGTCGAAATCCCGCGCAGCAATGCGAAGGTTTCAGATGTGCTGTTTTCGGCGGCAAAAGCCCGCGAATGTTCGATGATGGTGATGGGGGCCTACGGTCATTCAAGACTGGCAGAAATGCTGCTGGGCGGAGTGACACGGCGGTCGCTGACTGATCCGGCGCTGCCGATACTGCTTGCGCATTAGCCTTTTCAAATGCCGTCCGGCGTCCGTGCCAATCAGACGCTAAAGAATTATATGAGGCAGATATCGCGCCAGATCCCGCGTTATCGGGCTTGCATCTTCGCGCACGGACATGCCCGCTGGATCATCTCCGACAACCCAGCTGCCGATTACAGCATGATTTTCTCCATGCCGCGCAATGGGGGCATACGCCTGAATGATCGCGCCCTCTTCACCATACCCCTGCTCTGGCCCTTTGTGACGCGCCTCGCCATCGAAAAGCTCGATATCCGCGCCTTCACGGCTGAAGAATGGCTTGGTCACATGCGGCTCACGCTCGAGCTCTTTTGCCGCCTCTGTGCCTGCAAATGCCGCGGGAAGCAGATTGCGGTGGCCACGGTGCCTGTCCCAAAGCAGCGGCAACATCGCCTTGTTCGAAAGGATCGCCTTCCACGGCGGCTCGACGAAGAGCGTGCCGGAATCAGCGATGCTCTCCGCGACATCTTCACGCATGATGTCTTCCCACGGATACAGCTTGAAGATTGCAGCGATGTGGTAGCCATCATTGTCGACAAACTGTCCGTTTTCGTTGATCTGGATTTGCTCAACATCGATGAATCTCGTTTCGAGCCCGGCTTGCCCCGCGAGATCTTCAAAATAAGCGACCGTGGCGCGGTCTTCTACCATCGCCTCCACCCCGGACATGTGCACAAGGCTGCCCTTGGTGAACATTTGGCCAAACCGTTCCACCAATGCTTCGTGCAGACGATTAAACTGGTCCGTTTCTGCGGGCAGCTCGCCGCTCGCGATCATGTCTTCGAGCCACCGCCATTGGAAAAACGCGGTTTCATAGACGCTGGTGGGCGTATCAGCGTTGAATTCAAGCAGTTTGGCAGGGCCTGATCCGTCATAGGCGAAGTCAAACCGGCCGTAGAGAGAAGCCTCGCCGCTGCGCCAACTGCGGGCAATTACGTCCCACATCGGTTCGGGAATCGCGAGCTGTTCCATGACCTGCTGGCTGCCGCATGCCTCGTCCACCAGTTGCAGGCACATCGCGTAAAGTTCAGTCGTCGGGTCTTCTATCTCGTTTTCAACCTCACTCAGGCTGAATTGCCAGCAGGCGCGCTCATCCCAATACATTTCGCCATCAACATGGTGAAAAATAAAGCCATTGGCTTCGGCGATTGCTTGCCAATCGGGGCGTTCCTTGACTGTTCTACGAAGCATAGATCATTCGAATTTCTAATAAAATGGCGCTTGTCCACTTAATGATAACCATTTCTGCCTAAGCCAAGCGTCAGATCCGTATCGACGGGGGAAAGATTGATGCAAAAGCCGGTTATCTCGAAGCGCTCCAAGCGTTCATCCAAGGTCGCTCTTACCACAATGATGGCGCTGAGTGGTGGTGCCATGTTGACTGCCTGCGGAGATGATCCGGCGGCTCCTTCTGCGAACGCTGCGGTGAAGGATAAGCTCAACAAGGTCGAAGTATACCAGAACTCGTTCGCCTGCGCGAAAGCAACTGGCAAGACTCGTGATGAATGCGATGTAATGCGCGACGCGGCGCTGGAACGCTCAGCGCGCGAAGCGCCGAAGTTTCAGGCCATTCAGGATTGCGAGGCGAAGTTTGGTCAGGGCAAATGTGTTGCCAATGATGTGACGCGCGGAACGATTGAGGGGGAAGAAGAACTTGCCCAGCAGTCGCGCACATTCTCACCTTTCGTTCTCGCGTGGTTTGCGCGCGGGAAAGACAATGTTCCGCTGTATTCAGACAAGCGCGGTGGCTATCAAACCGCAAACGGCACGCGGCTGGGTTTTGCAGGCGAGCCGGGCAAATATTTGGCATCAGACCGCGCTCAGGAAGAGCAGCGGAGCACGAAAGCGGTGATCCCCGTGTCACGGTCCGCCCGTGCAGCAGGTTTCGGTCGCCGCAGCACAGCCAGCAAGGGCTGGAGCCTTGGCGGTAAGAGCGGTGGATCTGCCGCATCAGGTGGTTCGCGCGCCGGAAGCAAAGGCGGCTGATCTGCAGCTCAAAAGCTGATACTAATTCCCGTTATTGAAAAGCCGCGCATGATTTGCGCGGCTTTTTGCCGGCTCCCATTGAGTGCTCAGCTTTTCCCCTTGCGGCGACGCATCATGCCCTCTTGGGCGACACTGGCAACCAGCTCCCCATTCCGGTTGAAAATCCGGCCCCGGTTAAAGCCGCGACCATTGCCCGACCACGGCGCGTCAGTGGCGTAAAGCAGCCACTCGTCGGCGCGAGCTTCCCTGTGGAACCAGATCGCATGGTCCAGACTTGCACCGACAAGCTCGCCGCGCATCCATGAAAGACCATGGGGCAGCGCACTCGTGCCGAGCAGGGTGTAATCGCTGGCGTAAGTAATCACAGCACGGTGTAGAGCGGGGTCATCAGGTAGCGCAGCTGCCGTCTTGAACCAGCTGTGCGCGCGAGGCTCCTTGGGGTCGGAATTCATCCAATGCAGGCGGTCAATCGTGCGCATCTCAATCGGGCGCGGGCGGAGCATTAGTGCTCGCTGTGCGTCGGACAGCTTGTCCCCGATGCGATCAGCCATCGTGCGGCGCATCTCCATATCGGATTTGAGCTCCTCAGGTCCTTCTACATCCGGCATTGCTGCGTCGATGTGTTCCAGACCTTGTTCGGGGATCTGGAATGAGGCTGTGAGGTTGAGGATCGGAGTCGATGAACCATCCTCGTTTTCCTGCGTGGCAACCACGCGGCGATTGGCAAAGCTGCGTCCATCAAAGTCGCGGGCGATCCGGTATTCGATGGGTATGCCTTCCTTCCCGCCGCGAAGGAAGTAGGCATGGAGCGAATGAGCGGTTTTGCCACCTTCGACGCTCGCCTGTGCGGCCTGAAGCGCCTGCGCGAGAACCTGCCCGCCGAATACGCGGCCGATGCCGCCCTTTTGTGGAGATCCCGCGAAGATATCAGCCGCGCGCTTTTCCACAGTAAGAAGTCGAACCAGCCCGCTAACGAGCTGTGCTGGAGATGGATTGTCGCTCATCACCGCGCCATGCGGTTGCCCGCCAATCAGGTCAAGCCAGTCAGTCGAAGTTTGCGCAGCACGCGAAAAGCAAAGGCCTTGCCGCGATTGTGAGCAGGCCAGCGTGAAGGGGCCTTGGGCGTGTGGCCGAATTGCCGCAATATGTAATTGAACGCACGGGCATCTTTCTCGGCATAGCTCCACTCAGATCGCCAGGTGACCGAAAGTGAAACAGAGCTTTCCTGCCCGTTCCGCACATAGTGAGGGGCCATCACCGGAACGTAGACGGCGTCACCAGCACCCAGATGAAATGCCTTGCCATGGCGCTGAAACCGGTTTTCCCAGCGCAGCTCCCGAGGACCGCCCGTGTGGTACGCCTCATGGCTCTGATCAGGGGCGAAGCGCGTGTCTCCAGCTGGGAATTGCGTCATCGTCTTGGAGCCTCTGACCTGCAGAAGGATGTTGTGCTCAGGATCGAAATGATAGGGAGTGATCGCGTTCGGACTGGAGATGAAGATGTAAGCCTGCGGCATCAGGATTTCGCCTGTCGTGGCGGAGATCTCTCCAGAAAGCTCGCTCAGCAGGCCTTTGAGCAGGGCGTTGTAAGCAGGCACTCCCTCAACATTCTTGAGCACCGCCCAACTGTTAGACGCCGCTATGCACCGTATGGTCTCACCAATGGAGAGCCCCGTCGTTCCCGGTTTGCCATCGACACCGATCGGCAGGTCGCCGCGGTTGTATTCCACGCTGGCAGGCGTGAGCTGCTCGGCGAGGGCGGCTAAAGCTTCAATCTCAAGCAACGGGTGCCGATCCAGCGCGTGCCGCAATTGATGGGGATGCTCCGGGTAATGCGCGCCAAAAGTGCCGAGGGCTGTGCTGTCAAAAACAGTTCCGCCGTCTGACGCTTCTGTGTTCCATTGTGCCGGAGCGTTCAAGCGCGGTCCTTGCGGGTTTCGTAAGCAGAAATCTGACGGAAGATTGCGCGGCGCAAGACACCGCCGATCGCCACATTGCGGCTGACAAGACTGCGGCGTTCTGTCCACAGACGATCGATCATGGGATGGCCCTCGCTCGCGCAGCTGTCCGTCCAGGAAACATCTGGTCGATCAAGCACCGCGAGATTTTCTATCTGGAGCTGCATGCCGGGTGAATGGGCGGCGTACCGTTCGTCAAAGGCTGTTTTGAAGCTGTAACAGCCTGGCGCCGCGATGAAGCTGGCTAGCATCGCGACGGGCTCGCCATTCAGAAGGAGCGAGACCCGCTCCAACCTTCCGGCGCGCGCAGAGCCGTCCATCACCGCTTTAAAGAGAGTTCTGGTCTGCTTCTCGTTCGCGAGAGCAGAACCTGCCTCACCTTTCCATCCGGCCGCTTCCAGTTCAAGGAATTGTGAGATCCAATTATCCAGCGCTTCGCAATCCGCAAAACGCTGGATAGATAGTGTTCCATGCTCTTCGAGCCTTCGGCGCTGGCGACGCAGTTCCTTTGCATGTTTTTTGGATAGAGCCTGCGCAAGATAGATATCGGGTGTCAGTTCGGATTGGAGCATTGCGCGCTGTCTGCGCGCAACGATTGCATTGGCGCGGCCGGCTTGATCCAATACGTGCTTGAGCGCTGCATCCAACGGGCCATTCTCTTCGAGCAAAGGGAGGTGCAGAAATGCAGATAAACCGGCATGGCTATCGCAATAGCTTAGCAATGCGTGCCAGAACGAATGCTCAAACCCCTGCGCAACCAGCGGCGCGCCGTAAAATGCGTTTGCATGCAACCAGCTGGCAGTGAATGGCAGCTTGTAGCCGTAATAATCGTGCGAATGAGCAAACGGTACGACCCCCGCAAGCCTGCCCTCATAGCGGAATGCCAGCAATTGGGCCGGATCTCCATCGCGAGCAAATGCCTGCAACGAAGGCAGAAGAAACCAAGGCTCGAAGAATGGATTGGGTTCGCTCGAGCGGCGGGTAAGCTCAAACCATTCGTCGAGAAAATTGGCTTCGCCAGCGCGCTCAAGCGAAACAGGGTATACAGCCGCAGTTGGACCGCCGCTAAAAACGGTCGTATCACATTCTCTCAGGATATTTGGCGTGCCCGCCAGGTCCATAGCTGTGCCCTGCAACTTCAAGTCATAATTCTGACGAGGGTTGCACATGCCATATGCGGATTAAGAAAAGCTGTGCTTTTGGGAGGTTGTCCGAATTCTGGACACGGCACGCTTGAGGGTCAGTATACAAGCAACTGTTTCACTGCCTTGATTAGACAGCTAGCTGACACAGTAGAGCCGTCGTTCCAGGCAAAAGAAACCCCGCCGGAAATCATCCCGGCGGGGTTTGGTATTGGGCAAGATCAGCGGGTAGCTTAGTGCGCTCCGCCTGCAAGCGCCGCGAGCAGAAGCAGCGCGACGATGTTGGTGATCTTGATCATTGGGTTCACAGCAGGCCCTGCGGTATCCTTATACGGATCGCCCACGGTATCGCCAGTTACAGCAGCCTTGTGAGCTTCTGAACCCTTGCCACCGTGATTGCCATCTTCGATGTACTTCTTCGCATTGTCCCATGCGCCGCCGCCAGCGGTCATGGAAAGTGCGACGAAGAGACCGCCAACGATCACACCGAGCAGCAATGCGCCAAGCGCAGCAAATGCATTGTCCTGCCCGGCGATGAAGTAGATCCCGAAATAGACCACGATTGGTGCAAGCACCGGAAGCAGCGAAGGTACGATCATCTCCTTGATCGCTGCCTTCGTCACCAGGTCTACCGTGCGGGCATAGTCCGGCTTGCTGGTGCCATCCATGATGCCCTTATCCGCGGCGAACTGCTCGCGAACATCCTTCACCACGTCACCGGCAGCGCGGCCCACGGCGGTCATGCCCATCGCACCGAACAGGTAAGGCAGCAACGCGCCAAGCAAGAGACCCACGATCACGTAAGGGTTTTCCAGGCTGAAATCGACTTCCGCATTCGGGAAGAATTCGGCCAGGTCCGTCGTGTAGGCGGCAAACAGAACCAGCGCGCCGAGGCCCGCAGAACCGATTGCATAACCCTTGGTGACAGCCTTCGTCGTGTTGCCAACAGCATCGAGCAGGTCGGTCTTTTCACGGACGCTTTCGTCCAGACCAGCCATTTCAGCGATCCCGCCTGCGTTATCGGTCACTGGACCGTAGGCATCGAGAGCTACGACCATACCGGCAAGTGCAAGCATTGCTGTTGCACCGTAAGCGATGCCCATCAAACCAGCGAGCTGATACGCGATGATAATGCCGCCTGCGATTACGATTGTTGGCAGAGCGGTCGATTCCAGCGAGATGGCCAGGCCTTGGATCACGTTGGTGCCGTGGCCCGTTTCCGATGCCTTGGCGATTGAGCGAACCGGGCGGTATCCCGTGCCGGTATAATACTCTGTAATCCAGATGATCAGACCGGTAATTACTAGGCCAAGAAACGCGCTCAGGAACAGGTCCATCCCGGTGAACGTGGTGCCGCCGCTTTCGCCGATCACCGAATTCATGTCGGTGCCGCCCGTGCCAAGAGCATAGGAGGTGACAAAGTAGATCAACGGAACCGACAGAACGGCCGAAACAAGGAAACCCTTGTACATTGCGCCCATCACATTCGTGCCGCCGCCAAGGCGAACGAAATAGGTTCCGATGATTGAGGTCACGATGCATGCGCCGCCAATCAACAGCGGAAGCGCCATTAGCGGAAGCAGCAGATCGCCCAATGCTTCGCCAAACAGAAGCGCTGTCAGAACCATCGTCGCACCCACGGTAACAACGTAGGTCTCGAACAGGTCGGCGGCCATGCCTGCGCAGTCACCAACATTATCGCCCACATTGTCTGCGATGGTCGCGGGGTTGCGGGGGTCATCCTCTGGAATTCCCGCTTCAACTTTACCGACAAGGTCAGCCCCGACGTCTGCAGCCTTGGTAAAGATACCACCACCAAGACGGGCGAAGATTGAAATCAGTGAAGCACCGAAAGCGAGGCCAACAAGACCGTCAATTACCTTTCGATCCGTCACCTCAAGGCCCATCGGACCGATGAGGACATAGAAGAAAACTGCAATTGCCAGCAATGCGAGGCCAGCTACCAGCATGCCGGTAATCGCGCCTGCGCGGAACGCCAGCGTAAGACCGTTCTGGAGGCCTTTTTCTGCTGCTGCCGCCGTACGCACATTTGACCGGACCGAGATGTTCATCCCGATATAACCAGCAACGCCGGAAAGCACCGCGCCGATCACGAAGCCTACAGCCGGGATCATCCCGAGAAACAGGCCCAATACGATTGCAGCGACTACGCCAACAATGGCAATCGTTGTGTATTGGCGGTTCAGGTAAGCCTGCGCGCCTTCCTGGATCGCGCCGGCAATTTCCTGCATCTTGGCGTTCCCGGCGTCAGCGCTAAGAACTTGTCGGCTGGTAACAAAGCCGTAGATAACGGCGAGCAGTCCCAGCCCAATTGATATGAGTATAAGGTCCACGAATAATCCCCTCTCGTGACACGGACATATATTTGGGAATTGCGCCTGATTTTTGATCCCAAGTTTGTTTTTTGGCGCAAGGGCGCACAGTCATACGTGCTTGCAAGCCACTGGCAAGCCTGAAAGGCGCAAAGAACCGCCAGTTTCACCAATTTTGGGAGCGCTGCACAGGTTAAAGCGGGGGGCGAGATGGTTACCCGTGCTGGTAACCCAGGCCATCAGCGTTGGCGATTGGCTCTCCATCGACGAACAGCGGTACAAAACCACGCGGCTCAACTGTGCCGATCGCGGTTGCCTTTGCCGCGGGCTTAATGCCCGGTGGCAGGGTAAAGAGCAATTCGTAATCATCGCCCCAGATCATGCATTCATGGCGTCGGCTATTGTCTGCAACGGGCACTGCAGCGCTATCGATCTCGATCGACACGCCGCTAGCTTCTGCGATCCGGAAAATATCGAGCAAAAGTCCGTCAGAAACGTCCATCATCGCGTTTACGTGACCAGCGAGAGCCTGTCCCTCCGTTACGCGCGGTTGCGGTCTACTGAACGCTTCGATGAAGCGGCTATGTCCTTCAAAACCCAGCATGGCGCAGCCAAGTGTTCCAGTAACGAATACGCTGTCACCGATTTTCGCGCTTGAGCGAGAGGGCACTGTCTTCGACGTTGCACGGCCCAGTGCTGTGACGCTGTAGGTGCTGGCGCCTGTTGCGGCGATAGTGTCACCCCCAAGGATCGCGATGTTGTAAGCGGTCAAAACCGCTTGCAGTCCCTGAATAAAGCGCTGATCATTGCCGCCGAGAGAATGGCCGAGAAGAATGCCGATTGGCTCCGCGCCTTTGGATGCAAGGTCGGACAAATTGATCGCAACCAGTTTCCACGCGACATCGGCGAGATCGGCTTCAGGCCTGAAGTGGGTGCCCTCTGCCATCAGGTCGTGGTTGATAATCAGTGTTTCGCCGCCGATTTCAATCAGGGCGCAATCATCAGCGAGGCCGCGCGCACCTTTGTGAAGGGGCAGGGCCTTAAGCGCTGCGAGAAACTCGGTTTCGGTCATCATTGGTGCCGGTCTATCACGCCGGGCAACCGGGCGCGAGTTCAGCTGCGTTTCTCTTTTGCTACTGCATCCAGAATGCCGTTTACAAACTTCGCTTCGCGATCGTCGAAGAACGCCTTGGCGACATCGACATATTCGCTGATGGCAGTCGCAGTTGGCACATCTGCGCGGGCAATCAATTCATAGGTGCCGCCGCGCAGTACCTGCAGCATGGTTTTGTCAATACGGGCGAGCGTCCAACCTTGTGCAAGTTTTGAAACCAGCAATTGGTCAATTTCATCGCGCCGCGCTTCGACACCGCGTACGAGATCATCGAAAAACTCAATTTCAGCATCGGCGAAAACTTCGCCTTCGTGATCTTCATCATCGACTTCCCGGCCTAGCCGGTGCTGGTGAAACTCATTGAGTAGCTTGGCGAGCGGCGTCTTTTCCATTTGCTGCTGATAGAGCGCCTGAACTGCGGCAAGGCGCGCCGTAGAGCGGGCCTGTGATCGTGCGGGCGTGTTCATTTGATCCTGATCTCCACAGATCTGGCGTGCGCAGGAAGACCTTCTGCACGTGCAAGCTTTGCCGCGGCTGGTCCGATTTTCGGGAACGACGTTTCGTCAAGCCCCAGAAAACTGGTGCGTTTCATGAAGTCGAGGACCGATAGCCCGCTGGAAAAGCGCGCGCGCCGACCGGTTGGCAAGACATGGTTCGGGCCAGCCACGTAATCGCCGACAGCCTCGGGGGTCATCCGGCCCAAAAATACACTGCCGGCATGTTTAATCGATGGAAGCATGGCGTCAGGATTGTCGATGGCAAGCTCCACGTGCTCCGGGGCTAGTCTGTTCGAAAGCGGCGGCGCTTCGCTTTCGAGATCATTGACCACGATGATTGCTCCGTGAGCGTTCCAGCTCTCTCTGGCGACCTTGCCGGTCTCCAGCTGCGTCAACTGCACGTCAATCGCATCCGCGACTACGTTGGCAAATCCGGCATCGTCTGTGATCAGAATGGACTGGGAAGTCGGGTCGTGTTCAGCCTGCGACAACAGATCAGCGGCAATCCAATCGGGATTGTTATTGCCATCGGCGATAACCAGAATTTCCGATGGGCCAGCGACCATGTCGATCCCGACCACGCCGTATAGTTGCCGCTTGGCTTCTGCGACATAGGCATTACCGGGCCCGGTGATCACATCGACCGGCTTGATCCGATCAGTACCATAGGCGAGCGCGCCAAGGGCATGCGCGCCGCCGACCCGCCAGATTTCAGAGACACCGGCAATATGCGCTGCGGCAAGGACAAGGGGGTTTGACTTGCCTTTCGGCGTCGGCGTTACAACGACGATGCGATCAACCCCTGCGACTTTCGCAGGAATCGCATTCATCAGCAGCGATGATGGGTACGACGCCCTGCCGCCGGGAACATAAAGGCCAGCCGCATCCACCGGTCGCCAGATGGCACCCAGACGCACGCCTTCATCATCCACATAGTCGCGGTCTTCGGGCAGCTGCGCCTCGTGATAAGCTCGTATCCGTCTAGCAGCCAGATCAAGCGCATCGCGCAGATTGCCTTCGAGCGCTTCATATGCCTCGGCGCACCGCTGGGGTGTGATGATCCAATCGTCATCGTCAACGAGAGAATAACCGTCAAAACGCTGGCTGTATTCTATCAGCGCGTTATCGCCGCGGTTCTTGACCGCACTCAGTATGCTTTGAACCTGACCGGCAACATCACCATCAGCCTCCCGCCGCGCATTGACGAGTTTGCTAAACTGTTTCTCGAAATTTGGGTCCAAGGTGGTGAGGGTCTGCATTACGCGGCCTTTGATGCTCGTGTCTCAGCATCAGCGCGGAATGCAGCAACCAGTTCCGCGACGCGGGAATCTTTCTTCAGAGCTGCGCGATTGACGATCAATCGCGCTGAAATATTGATGATCCGGCTCGTTTCGACAAGACCATTTTGCTTCAGCGTCGTCCCAGTTGAAACGAGATCTACTATCTGCCGCGCAAGGCCTAAGGATGGCGCAAGCTCCATCGCGCCGTTCAGCTTAACGCATTCGGCTTGAATCCCTTGCCGTTCAAAATGTCGGCGTGTGAGGTTCGGATATTTGGTAGCGACACGCAGGTGGCTGGCACCGCGATGTGCTTCAAGGTCGTCTGCCAGTCGCGCGACAGAAAGACGGCAGTGCCCGATATCAAGATCGACCGGTGCGTATAGATCCGCATAGTCGAATTCCTCGATCACATCGGAGCCTACAATACCGATTTGTGCTGCGCCGTGGGCAACAAAAGTTGCAACGTCGAAGGCGCGTACTCGGATCAGTCGCATGTCTTCGCGAGTGGTTTCGAAAGAAAGCGAACGGTTGGCCTTGTCGTGAAAGCCGTCATCAGGCACCACACCGGCACGCGCCATTACCGGGAGCGCCTCATCAAGGATGCGTCCTTTGGGTACAGCAAATGTCAGCTGGCCGAATGTCTCTGTCGCTTGGTCGGTGGTCATTTCGGCCCGGCAAATAGGCATTGATTGCGCAAAGGGCAACGAAAAGGGGACTCCATGAGCAATGAGAATATTATGGCGATCGAAGAGTTCGCCAAAGCGCTCGACTGGCAGGCGGTTCATGCCGAGCAAAACGATGCCCCATGTACCGCCCGTGTAGTCCGGGCACTGGCGAAGGTTCGTGAAGGCAACACCGCAACCGGCAGACGCATTGCGAACTGGGAAGGGTTGACACTCAAGGACGCTTTGCCGCTGCGTGTTGCAGGGGGGCTGCACCATTTGCTTCTGACCGGCACCGATGATCGGCTGGCGCGCGTTTATTCCGGACAAATCAGCGATCAGCGACAAGTTGACGCGCTCGTTTGCAATCTCGTCGAAACATATGACCATTTGCTGCTGCCATGGCTGGACGGGCCGCCGCAGACGAATGAGGCAGGACGCGCGGCAAGCATCATGGCGGGACTGTTATGGCTGGCCCACAAGGTCGCGCCGAAATTCGAGCTTTATGAACTAGGCGCCAGTGCAGGCGTGCTCACCATGCTGGAGCGATACAGGTTTCAGCTGGGTGAAACCGCAGTCGGACCGGAAACTTCACCGATGCAAATTTCGCCCGAATGGCGCGGGAAGGGCTTCCCGCCCAAAGCGCCCGAAGGTTTTGAGATACTCTCGGTGAAAGGTTGCGATGTAGCCACTATCGACCTTTCAGACCCTCAGAGCGCGCTCAAGCTGAAAAGCTATGTTTGGCCTGATGCGCCGGGCCGGATGGGACGGATCGATGCAGCCATCGAGCTCGCCAGCGAGAGCCCGCCAGATCTTGTGCAACAGGACGCTGGTCCATTCGTGGAAGACATGCTGGCCCGCCCGCAAAGCGAAGGCAGAACAAAGGCAATGTTCCACTCAATCATGTGGCAATACATGCCGGTAGAAACGCAGGAGGCCATCACCGCTGCGGTCGAGGCAGCGGGCGCTGAGGCGACATCTGCCAGACCGCTTGCCTGGGTTGCGCTGGAGACAGACCCCGCGACTTTCCGGCATGAACTTAGGGTGCGTTACTGGAGCGGGAGCGCTGAGGACGGCGCCACAACGGTGCTAAGCCATGCGCATCCGCACGGTGCATGGGTTGATTGGAGCGGAGCCTAGCGCGACAAGAACTTTTCCATTGCCGCGTTCATTTTATCCGGCGCTTCCCAGGTTACAAAATGTCCGCAACCATAGACCTCTTCGATCGTGAGATCGTCGATTATGTCTTTCAGCCCTTCAAGATTTTCCGGAGGCAGTGCTAGATCTTCCATCGCCCACACCACCAAGGTGGGAATAGTCAGTTTCGGAAGGGCTGGCGGCGTATACCCGTCTGGCAATGCGTAAGGCGCATCCATCGGCGGAACATGCATTGTGCTCGCCCGATAGTAATTGATCATCCCGAAACAGGCATCGCGGTCTTCCCATTCGCGCAGCAGGCGCTCGCGCTCCCCGGTTGGCATTGAACCGGGCCTATCCCAGTTCACCTCCTGCTTGAGTATGCCGGTGATCCCATATTTGCGGATCACCTCATCATTTTGGGAATCCTTAAATCCGCGAATATACTGGCTGGCCGCGCGCTGCCCCTCGTGCAGGTACAGCAGTTTCTGGAATATTGCCGGATGCGGCGCATTGGCGATGATGGCTCGGTCCACCCGAATGTGCTGGCCGGCAAGTGCGACGCCCCATGCGATTGCACCGCCCCAGTCATGACCGACAATCGTAAACTTGGGCACGGAAAGCGCATCTGCGAGCAGGAATACGTCTCCGATCAACTTGTCGGGCGTATAGTTCTCGACACCCTGAGGCTTTGATGATCCTGCGTAACCACGCTGATCGGGTGCGATACAGCGAAATTGGTCACCGAAATGCGCGATTTGATGCCGCCATGTGCGGTGGTTTTCCGGGAAGCCATGGGTGAAGATTAGCGCGGGCGCATCGATCGGCCCTTCATCGACGACATCAAGTTCAATTCCATTCGCCAGGGTGACACGCTTTTGCTCCATCGCGCTCACTCGCCTTCTTCCATGCGCTCCATGTAGCCGGCGGCTACCATTGCCGCGACCTGATCTAGCAGTGCTTCGGGGGTGCGGCGCATTTCGCCCATGCCAGCCTCCATCCCCTGTGCAACGATAATTTCGCGCTCGCCTGTTGCCATCCCGTCCAGCATTGCTTTCGCCGCGTCTGTCGCGGGAATACCTTCGTCGATTACCTTGTCGCTGCGCCCGCGCTTGGAGCCGTCTGCCACCAGCGCATTTCGCGCGACGTCTGTGGCGACAGAGCCGGGATAGATCACATGGACCTTCACGCCTGTCTGGCTGAGCTCCGCTCTGAGAGCATCACCGTATCCGGCAAGGCCGAACTTGACCGCGCTATAGGCGGTGCGCATCGGCACTCCCACTTTGCCAGCGATCGAAGAGATAAAAGCGAGCGAGCCGGAACCGCGTTCAACCATGTGTCCGATCAAACCCTGACTAAACGCGATCTGCGAAGTAAGGTCGATATCGATGATATCGCGGTAGACCTGCATGTCAGTCTTGAGCGCGCGGCTTCGCTGGGAAACCCCCGCATTGGCGAAAGCGACATCTACGCCTCCTTTCCACGCAATCGCTTTTGCTGTGGCATCGGCAAGTGCAGCGTCATCGCGCACGTCGAAAGGCAGGATCAATGTTTCACCGCAATCGGCGGCGACCTCGTCAAGGCGCGTCTCATCACGGCCCGAAAGAACGATATCCGCACCGCGCGACGCCGCATCACGGGCGAGAGCAGCCCCAATCCCAGACGATGCCCCCGTGATCCAGACAACCTTGCCAGAATAGTTCATTGACCGCTCCTCATTCAGTCTCGTTTTACCACCGATAGGCAGCGATCTGTGATGGCGCAATCAGCTTGGCGTATTGGCTGCAATCATCTCAGCGAGATTTTCCGGAAAGACGGCCTCATGCCAGTTTGACAATTCTTCTGCTTCAAACCAGCGATGCTGGGTCATCAGCTTCTGTTCAAGCACTGTATGACGAGAAATGTCGATCCGCGGCTCCTCTGCCGAAACGATGAAATACCGCTCGTCGGCCTGAACGGGTTCGCCTTGAGGGGTCACAAATTCAGGAGTTGTTCTTGCGATCTGCGGACCTGGATCGGCGACAATTCCGGTTTCTTCCAATAGCTCTCGCCGGGCCGCTTGCTCAAAGCTTTCCCCCGGGTTGCATTCGCCACCTGCGGTCACCCAGAAGGGTGGCCGGCCCGGCACATTGAATCGAAACATCAGGGTTCGACCCTGACGATCAAGGAGGATAATCCGCGAAGATCGGCGCAGGCGTTTGTCGGAGTTAAGCTGGTGCACTGGCTTTGATAGCTACGGCGTGGACACGTTCGCCAACGATGTCTCCCAATGCAGTGATTACCGCACGTTGGCGCGCCAGACGGTTCATATCGGAAAATTGATGTGCTTCGATCACTATTGTGAAATGGGATTCTCCAGAGCCATCGTCGCCTATATGGCCGGAATGTTGCGCGCTATCGTTTATGACTTCGAGATTGGTGGGTGAGAATGCCTCGGTAAGCAGGCGCTCCATTTCTTCTGAGATAGGTCCGCTCATTTCGGCTTGTCCTTTTTGCAAGTATTTCTGACTTGGAACTTGGGGCGCAAATCCCCATTCTCAACCCTTATGTCATCAGCAAGGTTTCACGGACGCCATGAGGGCGAGGAGCGGTTTTGTGAACACCCAACGTGCAGCGAACCTGGCGAATTTCGCGCACCAGGGCATCGGCCAAACGGCTTCGATGGTCCCGGTGAGTGGCGCTGGTTTTGCCTGGATCATGTGCGCGAGTTTAACGCAGGATATGACTGGTTTGAAGGGATGAGCGCGGAAGAAATCCTTGCCGCGCAATCTCCTGCCTCAGGCTGGAAAACCGAAACCGCGAGCTTCAAGCCGACAGCAGGAATAGACGGATTGCCGCGTTGGGCGGATTATGATGATCCACTGGAGGCAATTTCAGCGCGCGCGAGCGGTATTCGCAGCCGCGCCGAACGCACTGCCAGGACGGCAATGGACGGGCGTTTTTCGAAGGATGAGGCAGAAGCATTGGAGACAATGGGGCTGGGCAGTGCAACCGACAGACGCCGCCTTCGAAGGCGATATTCGGAGCTCGTTCGCCGCTATCATCCGGATCGCAACGGCGGCGATCGGCAGTATGAAGCGCGCCTCAACAAGGTAGTGGACGCGTATAATCTGCTGCGCAAATGCGCGGCAATCGCTTAACCGGTCTGCTCAATCAGCTTGGCGTCAATCGCATTGGCCTCCGCATAGGCGGGCCGCTGGGTCACACGCTCTACATAACCTTTGAACACCGGCGTTTCCGGGATCGAACCGAACCGCAATCCCCAAACAAACTGGCTCCCAACATAGGTATCCGCCATGGTGAAGCGATCGCCCGCAGCAAAATCATTGTTTGAAAGCCAGCCTTCCATGGCGGACAGTGCTAGATCCAGCGAGCCAAAGCCTGCCATGCCAGCACGTTCTGGCGGAACCTGCCAGTCCATCGCCTTGGCCACCACGGCTTGTTCCAGTGGCCCAGAAGCAAAAAACAGCCAGCGGAAATAGGCTGCTTTTTCATGCGGTTCGGGAAGCAAGTCCTGATCTGGGTGGGTTTCCGCAAGGTAATGATTGATGGCGGCGGCTTCCGTTACAACGTGATCGTGATCGCCATGATGGTGCACCAGAGCGGGCACTTTGTTCATCGGATTGATGTCCTTGTAGGTTTCGGGCCGTGTGGCCCAATCGAACACCACCTGCTCGTAATCCGCGCC
>CALLQC010000157.1 GCA_938015255.1 uncultured Erythrobacter sp. | reverse complement strand
TCATAGCCCTGCTCGGCCAATGCGAAGCAGGCGTGGACGCAGCAATAATCGAATTCGATTCCCTGCCCGATCCTGTTCGGCCCGCCGCCCAGAATGACGATCTTTTTGCGATCCGAAGGCATGGCTTCGTCTTCGGCCTCGCCAAAGCTGGGCGCTTCATAGGTCGAGTACATATATGGCGTGATCGCCTCGAACTCGGCAGCGCAGCTGTCAATCCGCTTGAATACCGGCAACACGCCAAGCTTGTGGCGCAGTGCACGGACCTCATCTTCGCTCGTCGCGCCCGCCATGGCCTGCAGCGCATCGTGGAGCAGCCCCGAACGGCGCGCCTGCGTTTCCGCAAGTCCGCCAGCCACACCCACAGACCGCACGGCCAAGGTTGCCAGCCGCTTGTCTGAAAAGCCCATCGCTTTCAAGCGGCGCAGGCCAGCAGCATTGGCAGGAAGACCATCGCTCTGCACTTCGCGCTCGGCAGCGATAATCGCCTCTATCTGGCGCAGGAACCAGGGATCATAGCCGGTGACAGCATTAATATCCTCGACGCTGAAGCCCTCACGGAATGCCTGACCCACTTTGAGCAGCCTGTCGGGTGTCCTGCGGGAGATTGCCGCGGTGATCACTTCACGCGAAACGCCCTCCAGTTCGGGCACGCGGTTAAAGCCATCGAGATCGGTTTCGAGCCCGCGCAGCGCCTTTTGCATCGATTCCTGGAAGTTCCGGCCAATCGCCATCACCTCTCCAACGGATTTCATGGCCGTTGCCAGCAGCGGCTCCGACCCTTTGAACTTCTCAAAGGCAAAGCGCGGGATCTTGGTCACGACGTAATCGATTGTCGGCTCGAAGCTCGCAGGGGTAGCGCCGGTGATCTCGTTGGTGATTTCATCAAGCGTGTATCCAACCGCCAGTTTCGCCGCGACGCGCGCGATAGGGAAACCGGTTGCTTTCGATGCGAGCGCAGAGGAACGCGAGACACGCGGGTTCATCTCGATCACGATCAGCCGGCCATCCTTGGGATTGACCGCGAATTGGACGTTCGATCCACCTGTCTCCACGCCGATCTCGCGCAGCACATCGATGCTGGCGGTGCGCATGATCTGGTATTCCTTGTCGGTCAGGGTCAGCGCGGGGGCGACCGTGATCGAATCCCCCGTGTGGACTCCCATCGGATCGACATTTTCGATGGAACAGATGATGATCGCATTGTCCGCTTTATCGCGGACGACCTCCATCTCGTATTCCTTCCAGCCGAGCAGAGATTCCTCGATCAGAACTTCGGTTGTGGGAGACGCCGCGAGGCCTTCGGATACGATCCGCTCGAATTCCGCCTTGTTATAGGCGATCCCCCCGCCAGTACCGCCCAGGGTAAAGCTGGGGCGGATGATCGAAGGCAGTCCGGTGCGTTCCAGCACGGCGCGCGCTTCCTCCAATGTGTTGGCAATGCCGCTGCGTGCGCTTTCGAGCCCGATCTTGTCCATCGCATCGCGGAAACGCTGGCGATTTTCGGCCTTGTCAATCGCATCTGCTTTGGCGCCGATCATCTCGACGCCGTATTTTTCCAGCGTGCCATCAGCGTCCAGTGCCAGCGCGCAGTTGAGCGCGGTCTGCCCGCCCATTGTCGGCAGCAGCGCGTCGGGCCGCTCCTTGGCGATGATCTTGGCGACGATTTCCGGTGTGATCGGCTCTACATAGGTCGCGTCGGCAAACTCCGGATCGGTCATGATCGTTGCCGGATTGGAGTTGACGAGGATGACGCGGTAGCCGTCCTCCTTCAGCGCCTTAATCGCCTGAGTGCCGGAATAATCGAACTCGCAGGCCTGCCCGATAATAATCGGACCAGCGCCAATAACGAGGATGGAGGAGATGTCTGTTCTTTTTGGCATTTAGCTCGATTTCGCTACTGTAAGTCCCTTCCCGTCAGGGAAAGGGTTGGTGGTGCGTATTGCGGCGCGCTCATTCATTGCCAACTTCTACCCGTAGGGTTACATGGTCCTCTGTGAGCGCGAAATAATCTGTTACGCCACCAAAATCATCTAGGCCGCCGAAGCGTTTGATTATGCAATCAATAGCTGCCTCATTCGCTGATGATATTGGTACTTCATAGACGTAACTATGACTGGTCATGTCTAGTTCGAAGGTCTCGGAGCCGCACTCTCGAATTACGCTTCCGGTGTGAAGCGCCAGATCATCCAGATCATCATCCGATCCTGCATTAACGATATACGGCGCACTAATCTTGAGAATGCTTGTCTGTGCGGACACTTGCGAAGGAAAGAAAGCATTGGCAACAATCCTTGCGGCGGACACTGCAAGCGCTCCTAGCGCGAACCAAAGAATTCGCGTGCTCCTCACCCCAACATCCCCACGAACTTCTCGAACAGGTAGAAGCTGTCCTGCGGTCCGGGACTAGCCTCCGGGTGGTACTGCACGCCGAACGCCTTCTTGCCGCTGATCGCGATGCCGCAGTTCGAGCCATCGAACAGCGAGACATGCGTCTGCTCCACGCCTTCCGGCAGGGTGTCAACATCCACCGCGAAGCCGTGGTTCATGCTGGTGATCTCGACCAGACCGGTTGTCTCGCCCCAGCCCTCACCCACGCGCTGAACCGGATGGTTTGCGCCGCGGTGGCCCTGATGCATCTTCATGGTCTTGGCTCCCGCTGCCAGCGCGAGCATCTGGTGACCGAGACAGATGCCGAACAACGGCATATCGGCTTCCAGAAGGGCCTTAATGACTGGTACGGCATACTCACCGGTTGCCGCCGGATCGCCGGGGCCGTTGGAGAGGAACACGCCATCCGGCTTCAGCGCCATGACCTCGTCATAGGATGTCTTGGCTGGAACTACCGTCACCTTCGCGCCTGCCTTTACCAGATTGCGAAAGATGTTGTCCTTTGCCCCGTAATCAATCGCAACGACATGCGGCGTCGCATCGCGTGATGCGCGGCCATAGCCGTGGCCTAGCCGCCAGTAGCCGCCTTCCCAGCTTTCCATCTGCTCGCGGGTCACCCGCTTGGCGAGGTCCATCCCCTCAAGCCCTGCCCAGTCCTGAGCGCGCTTAACCAAAGCCGGAATGTCAAATGAGCCATCGGGCGAATGCGCGATAACCGCATTTGGCGCGCCTGACAGGCGGATACGGCGGGTCAGCGCGCGTGTGTCCACGCCTGACAGCCCAATCTTGCCATGGCGCTCCATCCATTCGGTAAAGCGCTCCATGCTACGGAAATTGCTCGGCTCGGTCACGTCTTCGCGCACGACGCAGCCGATCGCGCCTTCCACCTTGCTCTCGATATCTTCGGCGTTCGCGCCGACATTGCCGATATGCGGGAAGGTGAAGGTAACGATCTGTGCAGCGTAGCTGGGATCGGTCATCACCTCCTGATACCCGGTCATCGCGGTGTTGAAGCACACTTCGCCAACCTGGCTGCCAACCGCTCCGAATGCCCTGCCCCAAATGACCGAACCATCGGCCAAAACTAAGACTCCTGTCGCGCCTTTGGGCTGCGCAGGAGGTGAGGCAGTAGAAGCCATTTGGAGGCCCTTCCGAGTCAGGTGTTTCCAGCAATGTCGCTAAGTCTCATCGGCTAGGCGTGAGTCATGCCCCCGTCAACCTAGTCTGCGCCCTCGCAATGCGTTAGAGCGCGCCCATATAGCCATCCATCCACAACTAATATGAAATGACGAGCCGAAACATGATCCGCGACGACATCAAAGCCGCCACCATCACCGCCATGAAAGCCGGCGAGAAAGAGCGCACCGCAACGCTCCGCCAGATTAGCGCGAAAGTGAAAGACCGGGACATCGAGGAACGGACAAGCGGCAAAGATATCCCCGACGACGAGTTGGTCACATCAGTCTTGCAGAAAATGGCCAAGCAGCGCCGCGAATCGATAACCATGTATGTTGACGGTGGACGTGAAGAACTCGCCGATCAGGAACGCGCAGAGCTCTCAGTAATCGAGGAATTCCTCCCGCAAATGATGAGTGAGGAGGAAACTCGCGCGGCTATCGAGGCAATAAAATCAACCTTAAACGCTGATTCTATTAAGGATATGGGCCGGGTGATGGGGGAACTAAAGGCTCGTCACGGCGCTGTCATGGATATGAGCAAAGCCAGCGCCCTTGTCAAAGAAAGCCTATCATGATCCGCCAGTCCGCCATCTTCGCCCTTCCCTTACTCGCGCTTGCCGCATGCGGCGATTCGGTCGATTCCGATAACAGCGCCGGAGACGCAACCGATCTCGAAGTTGCGACCACCGATGGCGAAATGGAGGCGATGGCAGCCAAACTGGTATCGCAGGATTTTGGCGATCTGGATCTCGGAGCCAAAATCGTCGGCCCTCAGGGGCCGGAAGTCAAACAGCGTCTCGAAAACGCAAGCGGCGGGCTTGCTGACATCACCTCTTATGTGGCGTGCCCTGCTGGAATCGATCCCTGCGATCCGAAGACTGCACCCGATGATACCATTTACACTTATGTCCATATTATCTTTCCGGGTGAGGACAATGATGCGAGCACCGGTAGCGGATCGGGAGTGGACAGTTCTCATGTTGAAAGCGCTACGAATTTCCGCATGACCAGCCCTGCGCACGGATTTACAGGCTTTGCCGGATATTCAAAGCTTGAGGCAATCGCTGCGGTCGACGAGTCCGTCGACATCGTCATCACCTGTGTCGATGGTGCGATATCGTGGACCATAAATGCCGGGGATGGTGGTGATCAATGGCAGCAAGGAGAGCCGCTTACGTTCTTCTGGCAGTCTACCCTGCCCCCCAATGGCCCGTCCGACGCTTATCTGATCGAGGCGAATGGAGTGAGCGCTACGGGTCCGGGTCCTTATCCCGCCGCCGCAGACGGCGTGTCCAATGCGTGCACAGCTTCCTCCACAGACCGGTAACAACAAAGCTTGATTGATTGTCGTGCGGCGCGCATTTTCACGCCCATGACCATCACGCCGCAATGGAAAGACGAGCTGCGCGCGCGGATCACGCTGTCGACCGTGATCATGCGCACCGAAAAGCTCGTCAAAAAAGGGCGGGAATGGACGGCGTGCTGCCCGTTTCATGACGAAAAGACGCCAAGTTTTTACGTCAACGATCAGAAGCAGTTTTATCACTGCTTCGGTTGCGGGGCGCATGGCGATGTCATCAGCTGGATGACCGAACAGCGCGGATTGTCTTTTATCGACGCGGTCAAGGAACTGGCCGCCGAGGCAGGGATGGAGGTTCCCGCACCTGATCCCGCAGCGGCAAAACGCGCGGAAAAGCGCGCCGAATTGATCGATGTCACAACCGAGGCGCAAGATTGGTTCGTCGATCAATTGCGCGGAAGCGCAGGGCGGGAGGCGCTCGCCTATCTTAACCGGCGCGGTCTGAAGCCTGATACGCTGCGAGAATTCGGGTTCGGATATGCGCCTGAAAGCAAGCAGGCCTTGCCAAACGCCCTGCCCCGATTTGACGATTCCATGCTGGTCGATACCGGTATGCGTATCCGAACCGATGATGGCACCACCTATGACCGGTTTCGCGGCCGCGTCATGCTGCCGATCCAGGACGCACGCGGCCGCGTGATCGCGTTTGGCGGGCGCATCCTTCAGGACCGTGACGGGGTCGCCAAATACCTCAATTCACCCGACACACCGCTCTTCGACAAAGGTCGCACGCTCTATAACCTGCACCGCGCCGCTCCGGCCTCGCGCCAGACGGGCCGCGTAGTTGTGGTTGAGGGCTATATGGATGTGGTCGCGTTGGCACAGGCCGGTATCAAGGACGCGGTGGCACCGCTCGGCACCGCTCTCACCGAGATGCAGCTCGAAATGCTCTGGCGCATGATAGAGGTGCCGGTGCTGTGTTTTGATGGGGATAGAGCGGGTCAAAAGGCAGCCATGCGGGCGATTTCCCGTGCTCTTCCGATGCTCGCGCCGATGCGATCGCTGAGCATTGTGCGCCTTCCAAGCGGCCTTGATCCGGATGATTTGATCAATGAGCAGGGAGCCAGCGCGATGGCAAAACTGCTCGAAAACTCCAACTCGCTGCTCGATACTCTGTGGGAGTTTGAGCGCGATGCTATGCCGCTTGAAAGCCCGGAATCGAAGGCAGGTTTCAAGAAGCGGCTGATGGATCACGTTGACACAATCCAGGATCGGGACATTCAGTCGCTCTATCGCCGAGAATTGCTCGACCGCTTTTCCGCCTTCGCCTATCCCCCGCGCGCGCCGCGTCAACAATCGCATCAGCCGCGCCGCGGTCCTTGGAAGAATTCAACAAGCCTCAATCACACCCTCTCCAGCGATGCCCGATCTACCTTGCAAAAGGCGATGGCAGGCGGTCAACGCACCGATCTTCTATCGGCGGTGATTGCTGGCCTGGTTCGCCACCCTGGCGAAATTTCGCGCCACGCGGAACCACTCACGCGGCTCGCCAAGCATGACCAAAATGCCGCGCCTGCAATTGAATCGCTGATAGAGCTGTCAGAAACCCTTGATTCGCACCCCCAAAGCGCCATATCGGATGCGCAAGGCTATCCTGCCCCACCGGAAGACATACGTTACGCCTTTCTCAGAGAAGGCACACCACCCGGTGAAGCGCGCGAGGAACTGGCCGAAGCTGTATCGTTGCTGGCCCACAAACCAGCACTCGAAGCTGCTATGGCGGCGACGATTGCACGGTTTGAGGAAGACCCGGAAGGAAGCTTTGCCGAACAGGCGCGCCTGCGAGAACAGCTCACGACAGTTGATGAACGTCTGAAAGCATTCGGACGAAGAAAGGCCGGCACTAGCCCGGTCAGGGATGATAATTCGGTCTCGTCGGACACCTGATCGGCGAATACCTGCAGAACGGAACACCAGCGTACATGGCCTCGACCGCTAAAAACAAAACCACTTCGGAAAACGATGATGCTCCGCTGATCGACCTCAACGAGGCATCGGTTAAGAAGCTGATGACCAAGGCAAAGAAAAAGGGTTACATCACGTATGATGAGCTCAACGAAGCCTTGCCTTCCGGTGAAATGAGCCCTGACCAGATCGAGGACATCCAGACTGCGCTGTCCGAAATGGGCGTGCAGATCGTCGAGAATGACGAAGAGGCCGAGGCTGAGGCAGAACAGGAAGCCGAAGTCGAGGAAATGCAGGTCGACGAAAACGGCAAGAAGAAAGAGACCAAAACCGCTGCCAAAGCCGCACCAGCGAAAAAAGCTGCATCCGAAGGCCGCACAGATGATCCGGTGCGCATGTATCTGCGCGAAATGGGCGCTGTGGAGCTGCTTAGCCGTGAGGGCGAAATCGCAATCGCCAAGCGCATCGAATCGGGCCGGGACATGATGATCATGGGTCTCTGCCAAAGCCCGATCACGTTTCACGCCATCATCCAGTGGTCGGAAGCGCTTAACAATGAAGACATGCAGCTGCGCGAGATCCTCGATCTCGACGCTATGCTTTCAAAAGAACCTCCGCCCGACAAGATGGAGGAAGAGAACGAGGAAGCTGAAAGCGGAGAGATTTCGGAGGAGACCGCTGGCCCGACCATCCGCGACGATGACGAGGATGACAGCGACGACGATTCCGATGGTGAAGAGGGCGAAGACGGCGAGTCCAAGAAGGATGACGAGGAAGAGGAGGACAACACCCTTTCCCTTGCCCAGATGGAAGCCACGCTGAAACCCGAAGCCATCGAACGCTTCGCGCGGATCACCAAACTGTTCAAAACATTCGAGAAGCTTCAGGCTGAGCGCGTGGATACGCTGGCCGCGGGCGGTGAATTCCCGAAAGCCAAAGAAAACAAATACGAAAAGCTTGGCGACGAACTGACGGCCGAGGTGGAATCCATGCAGTTCCACGCGACCAAAATCGAGTTTCTGGTCGACAACCTGTATGCCTTCAACCGCCGCCTGACCGCGCTGGGCGGCCAGATGCTGCGTCTGGCAGAGCGCCACAAGATCAAGCGTATAGACTTCCTCAATTCGTATGTCGGCAACGAGCTGGACGACAGCTGGATCGCGGCCAACGCAAAGAAGGACAAGAAATGGGCTGCCTTCGCTGAGAAGGAAGAGGCCGCGATTGATCGGATTCGCACGGAAATCACCGATATCGCCGCACAAACCGGTATGGCGCTTCCTGAGTTCCGCCGCATCGTCAACATGGTGCAAAAGGGCGAACGCGAAGCACGTATCGCGAAGAAGGAAATGGTTGAGGCGAACCTGCGCCTCGTGATTTCCATCGCCAAGAAATACACCAATCGCGGCCTGCAATTCCTGGACCTCATCCAGGAAGGGAATATCGGCCTGATGAAGGCGGTCGATAAATTCGAATATCGCCGCGGCTACAAATTCTCGACCTACGCGACGTGGTGGATCCGTCAGGCCATCACCCGTTCGATCGCGGACCAGGCGCGCACCATCCGCATTCCGGTCCACATGATCGAGACCATCAACAAGCTGGTCCGCACAAGCCGTCAGTTCCTCCACGAGGAAGGCCGCGAACCGACCCCGGAGGAAATGGCCGCGCGTCTTTCCATGCCATTGGAAAAGGTTCGCAAGGTGATGAAGATCGCCAAAGAGCCGATCAGCCTCGAAACGCCGATTGGCGACGAGGAAGATTCGCACTTGGGTGATTTCATCGAGGACAAGAATGCCATCATACCGGTCGATGCCGCTATCCAGGCAAACCTCAAGGAAACGGTCACCCGCGTCCTCGCCTCGCTCACCCCGCGTGAGGAGCGCGTGCTGCGTATGCGCTTTGGCATCGGTATGAACACCGACCACACTCTTGAAGAAGTTGGTCAGCAATTCTCGGTGACCCGCGAACGTATCCGTCAGATCGAAGCAAAAGCACTGCGAAAGCTGAAACACCCGTCACGCTCTCGCAAAATGCGGTCATTCCTCGATCAGTAAAGACCTTGCCCCTTTGTG
>CALLQC010000156.1 GCA_938015255.1 uncultured Erythrobacter sp. | reverse complement strand
TTGCCGCGCATCTCCGCGGCCAACGAACAAAAGGATGAACCGCCATGAAGGGCGATCCCAAAGTCATCGAATTCCTCAATAAGGCGCTCACAAACGAGCTGACCGCGATCAATCAATATTGGCTGCATTACCGGGTGCTCGACGATTGGGGCGTGACCAAGCTTGCCGAATATGAACGCAAGGAATCCATCGAAGAAATGGAGCATGCAGACAAGCTCGCGGAGCGCGTTCTGTTCCTCAATGGCCTGCCCAATTTTCAGGCGATCCACAATTTGCGTGTCGGCGAAACGGTCGAGGAAATCCTCAAGGCTGACATGGCCTTGGAAGAGGATGCCATTCCGCTGCTGCGCGATGCCGTCGAATATTGCGAAAAAGTCCGCGATTATGTGAGCCGCGATCTCTTCGCGCATATCCTCGACAATGAGGAGGAGCATGTGGACTTTCTTGAGACCCAATTCGACATGATCGAACGCATGGGTCTGGAAAATTACGTCCAACTCAACAGCAAGGCTGCGGCCGACGAGTGAGCTTGGGTGATACTTGCCGGAATGGATAAAGGCAGGGCTGAGATGCCCCCTTTATCCATCAGCTCCCTTCGTCACGCCCGCTCTTTGCCTGGCCGCTTGCTGCGACATAGGTTTCCATCGCAAAGTTCACCAATCCGCTGATCAGAAACACCATTGTCAGGATCCAGGCAATCGCAGTGAGTGTGCCAATTTGCGGCGTGATAAACGCGCTTACGAAAAGTAGCGCGATCACGACACAGATCGTTAGCGCGGCCACTGTGCTCAGCATCACTGCGCGCTGAGCGAGCCTCCTACGGCGCCGAAGGCGGGCGAGCTCGCGATTGCCTTTGGACCCTCGATCATCAGCCATGCGCGTTTCAAGATTGTCGATCCGCTGGGCAATCCAGATCAGCCGCGCCATCATCACATTCATCACCGCGCCAATACCGGCAAGCAGGAATGCCGGTGCAAGGCTGAGGCGAACAATCTCCTGAACGCGAAGGGTTGATGATGTGCGTTCAAGTAGGTCAGATGCGATATTGCCACCCGCCGACGCCAAAAGTTCGATAATCACGACTTGTTCGAGCCCGAGCTGTAGTTTCCCCCTCCGCCGCGATTGGCGTTGTAGGGGTTCTTTGGGCTTTTCAGCACGATACGCACCGGCACAGCCTCAAAGCCGAGCTTGGCCCGGATGCCATTGACCAGATAGCGCTCATAACTTTTGGGCAGATCATCAAGGCGAGTGCCGAAGACCACGAAACGCGGCGGGCGCGTGCTTGCCTGGGTAATATAGCGCAGTTTGATGCGGCGGCCGCCCGGTGCAGGCGGCGGATTGGCTTCTAGCGCGTCGTCAAACCAGCGGTTAAGCGCTGCTGTCGGAACACGCCGCGACCAGCTTTCGCGCAGCTCAAATGCCGCGCCCAGCATCGTATCGAGCCCCTTGCCAGTCTTCGCAGACACCGCGAAAAGTGGCACGCCGCGAACCTGCGCAAGGCCATCGTGAAGAGCGTCCTTGATCCCGTTGAACAGGCTGGATGCGTTTTCAGCCACATCCCACTTGTTAATTGCAACCATCAGCGCACGCCCCTCTTCCAGAGCCATGCTAGCAATTTTTAGATCCTGGTGTTCCAGCCCTTGCGTGGCGTCGAGCAAAAGGATCACGACTTCGGCGAAATCCACCGCCCGCCGGGCATCAGCGACAGAGAGCTTTTCAAGTTTTTCGACCACATTGCGTTTCTTGCGCATACCGGCCGTATCGATCAGGCGGATGTCGCGCGTTTCGCCTGACTTGGGATCGGTCCATTCCCAATCGATAGCAATGGAATCGCGCGTGATCCCGGCTTCCGGCCCTGTGAGCAGCCGATCTTCACCCAGCAATCTGTTAATCAGTGTCGATTTGCCCGCATTGGGCCGGCCAACGATCGCCAATTTTAAAGGTCCGAGCGGCGCTTCGTCGTCTTCTTCAGAGGACTCTTCCAACGCGGCCTCGGCCGCTTCGGCTTTTTCGCCAATAATCGGCCATAGCCCGCCAAACAGGTCGGCTATGCCTTCTCCGTGCTCGGCAGACAGAGCAACAGGATCGCCAAGGCCGAGCGAATAGCTTTCCAAAACGCCGCTTTCGCCTGCTGATCCTTCAGCCTTGTTCGCGACCAATACGATCGGGACTTCATGTTCGCGCAGATAACGAGCGATCTCTTCGTCAAGCGGCGTCAGGCCGGCACGTGCATCGATAACGAAAAGCGCGGCATCCGCACCTTCCAGACTTGCCTCGGTCTGCTTGCGCATTCGGCCCGGCAGAGTGAGGTCGTCCTCATCCTCCCAGCCGGCAGTATCAACAATAGTAAATTGGAGACCGGCAATCTCTGCGTCGCCCATCCGGCGGTCGCGTGTAACCCCCGGCTGGTCATCAACCAACGCAAGCTTCTTGCCGACGAGCCGATTGAACAGAGTCGACTTGCCCACATTGGGACGACCGATAATGATGACCTGAGGTTTCATGGCTCACATGCAAGTGGCGGTTCACCTGCCACTTGGCAAGCGCGCGCGCCTCAGTCCTTTTTGGCAACCGGCGGATTCTCGCCGAGATCTTCGAACCACGCTTCGACCGGGCCGGTCAGCTTGATTGTCAGCGGCTGGCCTCTGCGGTCAACGGTTTTGCCTGCCTGCACACGCACCCACCCTTCGGAAATCGAGTATTCTTCAATATCGGTGCGGACTCGATCCTTGAACTTAATGCCGACACCGCGTTGCAAGACCTGGGCGTCAAATGCCGGGCTGCGCGGGTTGACCGAAAGGTGATCGGGCGGGAGGTCGTTTTTGGTTTCTTCAGTCATGCGCGGGCCTTTAGTCGCCTGTTGAAACAGAAACAAGCGCGTTACGCTTGCCCTTTTGGCTCAGCGAGGATAGAGGCGCTGCGCAGATGCGCGCGGGGGGCTTTGAGTCTTCCGCGCGGCTTCGTCTGGGCAAGCGGGCGTGGCGGAATTGGTAGACGCGCTGGTTTTAGGTACCAGTATCGCAAGATGTGGGGGTTCGAGTCCCTTCGCCCGCACCAATACTTCGCCCCGGCGTTCAGACACTCACGAATTTATGCACATAAAGGCTCAAGTTTAACCTCATGCAGACCAAGCAGACCACCAATGAAGGCCTCAAGCGCGCCTACACCATCACCCTGACCGCTGACGAAATTTCAGCGAAAGTGGAAAGCGAGATCAAGAAGATCGCGCCCCAGGTGAAGATGCCTGGCTTTCGTCCGGGCAAGGTTCCGGCCAACCTCGTGAAGAAAATGCACGGTGAGCAGCTGCACGCGGAGACACTGAACACACTGATCCGCGAATCAGTTGATAAAGTGATCAAGGATGAGGAGCTGCGCCCTGCAATGCAGCCAGCCATTTCGCTGGGCGAGGGGTATGAGGAAGGCAAGGATGCCGAAATTACTCTTGAGCTGGAAATCCTGCCTGCCATCGAAGCGCCAAGCACCGATGGGCTGAAGCTGGAAAAACTGGTCGTTCCTGTAAGTGATGAACAAATCGACGAAGCGATTCAGAACATCGCTGGTCAGAACAAGAGCTATAAAGACGCAGCCAAAAGCAAGAAGGCAGCCGACGGGAACCAGCTGATCATCGACTTCGTCGGCAAGCTTGACGGTGAAGAGTTCGAAGGCGGCAAAGCGGAAGACGCGGCGCTTGTAATCGGGTCGGGTACTTTCATCCCCGGTTTTGAGGACCAGCTCGTTGGCGTGAAGACTGGCGATGAAAAGACCATTACCGTCACTTTCCCTGAAGATTATCAGGCCGAGCACCTGGCAGGCAAAGAAGCGACCTTTGATGTCACTGTGAAAGCCGTGAAGGTCGAAACCGACACCAAGGTGGATGACGAGTTCGCCAAACAGCTTGGCCTCGACAGCATCGATAAGCTGAAAGAGATCATGAAGGGCCAGCTCGAGCAGCAGACTGCTGGTCTCACCCGCACCCAGATGAAACGCGGGCTCCTCGATCAGTTGGCCGCCGGACATGACTTCGAGGTTCCGGGCACGATGGTTGATGCCGAGTTTGAACAGATCTGGGCCCAGCTTCAGCAGGAAGCCCAGAACGAGGAAGATCCGGAAGCGGCTCTGAAGGAAATCGAAGCCGAGAAGGATGATTACCGTTCAATCGCTGAGCGCCGCGTGCGTCTTGGGCTGCTGCTTTCCGAAATCGGTCAGGCAAATGGCGTCGAGGTGACCAGTCAGGAAATGTCGATGCTGATCCAGCAGGCGGCCCAGCAATATCGCGAGGAAGACCGCGAGCGCTTCGTCCAGTACATCCAGCAGGAGCCAATGGCCGCTGCACAGCTGCGCGCACCGCTTTATGAGGACAAGGTTGTCGACTTCCTGTTTGACCAGGCCGAAGTCACCACGCGTGAGGTAACGCAGGAAGAGCTTCAGGCAGCGATCGAAGCCGACGACGAGGCTGAAGCTGCAAAGGCAAAGGCTACGCCGAAGAAAAAGGCTCCGGCGAAGAAGCCCGCAGCTAAAAAAGCTCCAGCAAAGAAGGCACCAGCCAAAAAGGCCGCTTCAGAAGACAAAACGCCAGCGAAAAAGGCTCCAGCAAAAAAGGCCCCGGCTAAAAAGGCAGCGGCGAAAAAGCCTGCTGAAAAGGCTGCGGCAACGAAGAAAGCGCCTGCGAAGAAGGCACCAGCAAAGAAATAGGTGGCTTTTACGAGCGCTGATCCGCTCGATCTGGAATTCGAGAAACTGCAAGAAGGCTGTGTCCGATATGGGTACAGCCTTCTTGCGTAAATCGCCCTGGTCGATCTTCAACTTTGGCTCCGATTGGCGCAGCCACACAACTAACGATCTGTTTACCCTGATTTGTTAAAGTCCCACCGGGCTATGATAAGTAGCTACACCTGCATGGCGCAGGATGTGCTTTGGGGACAACAGTTATGCATTCTGAAGATGAAGAGCTGGCTTCGACCAATAGGTTGACCGGCTGGTTCCAGAAAGGTTCGATTCAAGCTCAGGTTGGACGTGTCTTCAATCTTTTTGCCGTGCTCGTGCTGGTTCTGGGAATGGTCGCTACGATTGGTTCAGTGCGCATGGAGCAACGTTCGAGCGATCTTCAGGGGCTGACCAACGTCGCATTCCTGACGGCTAGCATGACCCGCAACGTCGGTCTCGCAAAAGACAATATGGGCGCGTTCCATTCCCGCGGCTTTCAGGCTGAGTCGATGGACGAAGCATTGGCTAGGGCGCAGGATGCAACAGCCATTAACGCCCGCGTGAAGGGCTCCGTAGGGTCGCTTGGCCCGGCTTTTGTCGTCAGTGTTGGCGAGGTGGATGCCGGCCTCGCTCGTCTGATTGAGATATTGGGCGAAGTGCGCGACGCTCCTCGCGATGTCGTGGATACCGAAGCATTCCTCGGACCGCGTTATGACGAAATCGATCAGGTGGTAAATAAAATCGCCGCTCTCCGCGAAATCGCGGCAAAGCGTGTTGAGGAGCAATCAGGCGAGGGGCTGAACGAAATCCAGATACTCATCGGTGCATTGGCCATCGGAGTTCTACTGGCGCTGGGTCTGGTGCTTTTGGGGAAGCGGATCGTAGCGAACCGGGTTGTCTCGCCGATGGTTGCGATCAGTGATGCAAGTGAACGAATTGCAGAGGGTGAGACCGAACTGGAGATTCCTGAAACAGGACGCGAGGACGAAATTGGCAAATTGTCGGCTGCTCTGAATGTACTCAGGCATGTCCAGAAACGTTGGGTTGAACAGGCCAAACGCCAACATGAAGCTGAGCTGGAGAAACAGCGCGCAATCGAGGAAGAACGTGAAAATCAGCGAGCTTCCCAATCGCGTCTACTCCAAGCTCTTGCTGACAAGTTTGAGCAGACAATCAGCGATGTAGCAAACGAGGTTGCGGCGGCATCTGCCCAAATGCACCGCGCCGCTAGCGGGCTGGCGGAAGACGTGGAAACGGCATCCAAGACATTTGCGGACGCCAACGACAATCTGAAGCAATCGAGCGCTGGGATCACCGGCGCTGCTTCGGCAAGCGACGAGTTCGCCATGTCGATTAGCGAAGTGAGCCAGCAGGCCGGATCTTCATCCCAGCGCGCGCGCCGCGCCACAGAGGCGATGGAAGCTGCCGATGTGACAATCACTGGCCTCACTGATTCAGCCGATCGGATCAGCCAGATCATCGAAGTTATTGCCGGCATTGCCCAGCGAACTAACCTGCTCGCACTCAATGCATCAATCGAGGCTGCACGCGGAGGCGAGGCAGGGCGCGGATTTGCGGTTGTCGCTTCGGAAGTCAAAGAGCTGGCGACGCAAACCGGCCGAGCGACGGAGGAGGTCGAAACGCTCATCCGCAACATGCAATCCGCAACATCGGATAGTGCGGCTGCGCTTGGCGTCATTTCGAAAGAGGTACATGAGCTTGAAACAACTGCTCTTGCAATTGCGACCGCCGTGGATCAGCAAGCTGTAGCCAGTCAGGATCTTGCGCAGAGCATCGATATGGCGGCTCGAAACACACAGACCGTCAGTTTGACCATCGACGATGTCAGCAAGGTCGCACAAACTTCAGGCGAGACAGCGTCACAAGTCCTAGAAAGCTCATCAAGCCTCAGCGAGCAGGCACGGCTGCTGCGTGAGCAAGTCAGCGAATTCCTTGGCCAAGTTCGCGCTGCCTGATTTGGGCCTACTCCTTTGGAGGGGCCCAACGTCTGAATGAGGGTGTGGGCAGCTTGGCTGTCCGCGCCCTTTCATATGCTGCTCCGACTTTCAGCACGTCGTGATCTGCCCACTTCGCTCCGAAAAAACTGATGCCGACGGGCAGTTTCTCAACCGCGCCCATTGGCACAGTGAGGTGCGGGTAGCCCGCTATCGCGGCGGGTGATCCAAAGCCGATCGATCCGTTGAAGTTATCCCCCAGCACCAGATCACTCATCCAGGCAGGTCCGCGCGTCGGTGCAACGAGGAATTGCACGTTATTATCTGCCAGCAGAACATCGAGCGTCTCTTCACCAGCGATCCTAACTGCGTTCGTCCTGGCAGTTTCATATGCCTCGCGGTCTGTCGTTTGCTCGGCAACCTCGAAGATTCCCTGATCGAACCAGCGCATTTCGGTGTCCGCATTCGCTTTGTTGAAGGCGATTAGATCGGCAAGCGAGCGCGGTGCTATGTCCGCTTCGGTCGCATCGGAGCCGTTGACGATTGCCGGGATGGATTCAAGATATTTGCCCATCCCCTCACGCAGCTCGAACAATAGCACCGTGAAGCTGTCAGCGAACATCTGATTATTGGTCTCAAACTCGATATCGACCAACACCGCACCGGCACGCTCCAAATCTTTCAGCGCGGTTTCGAACACTGCCGCGACCTGATCGTTTCCGCCGATCTGATTGCGCATCACGCCGATGCGCACGCCGCGAAGCGAGAAATTGCCGAGGCCAGCGGCATAATTGGCTGTGCGCGGCACGTTGATGGTCGCGCCGTCGGCCTTATCCTCACCAGCCATTGCAGATAAAAGAAGGGCCGCGTCGAAAACCGTTCTGGTCATCGGACCTGCTGTGTCCTGTGTACTGGAGATCGGGACAATATGGGTGCGGCTCACAAGCCCGACGCTGGGTTTAAAGCCTACAATACCATTTATGGATGCGGGGCAGGTGATTGAACCATTGGTCTCTGTCCCGATAGCTCCCCATGCGAAGCCTGCCGCGATGGCTGCGCCGCTGCCCGATGATGAGCCGCAGGTGTTGCGGTCAATCGCGTGCGGATTGCGTGTGAGACCTTCAACAGCGCTCCAGCCGCTCGTCGAATCGTTTGAACGGATGTTTGCCCACTCTGAAAGGTTCGTTTTGCCCAGAATAACCCCGCCATTGGCGCGGATATTTGCGATCAGCGGAGCGTCGCGGCCTGTGCGGTTGTTTGCGAGTGCGAGACTGCCAGCGGTCGTCGCGAAATCGCGTGTCTCGATATTGTCCTTCACCAGCACACTGCGGCCCCGTAGCAGGCCTGTGGATGCCAACCGGCGCGCCTCGACCGGAGCTTCAACGTTGTAATCGATCACAGCATTCAGCGTAGGGCCTGCATCGTCCAGAGCCTGAATGCGCATGATGTACTCTGTAACAGCAAGCGTTTCGGCAAAGGAATTATGCATGTGACGATCATGGTCATCATCTCCGCTTTCCTCCTGTGCGTTAGCCGCATGACCGGCAGCCAGCGCTGAGAATGAGAGGGAAAGCGACAGGGCGAGCGACTTTGCGTTTTTCATACTCGCACTGTGCGCCAGTTATTCGGCTGAAAGCAAGCGCGGGTTCAACAGGACCGTAAGGTGTTAACTTTTGGACAGTCCGCGTTTCACGCAGGGACGTGCCGGTTTGCGAAATTGCGTTTGGCAGATGGTAACGCAATGCCGTGTAGTGCGAGCGAAACAACATGAACTTATGAAAAGCCATGACAGCACAAACAGCGATAGGCCAAGATGCCACCCAGCCTACGGCTCGCAAGCACTATCACGATATTGATGGTGCGCGGTCTATCCTGATGTTCCTGTCGGTCGCGCTTCATGCGGGTACGGTTTATGCCCCTGCGCGCCCCTGGATCACCGGAAATACCGAGCGAGCGGACTTCTTCGATTGGCTGATTTTCGGCTTTCATCTGTTTGTCACACCCACATTCTTTTTCGTTGGTGGGTTCTTCGCCGTGCTGTTGCTGACACGCCGCACTGCAGGGGACTTTATCTGGAACCGTTTCCTGCGCACCGCCGTGCCGCTGATCGCCATCGCTCTCACATTCAACATGATAGAGCACTATCTGCGGTGGAGAGATGCCGGAGGCGACGGCGCGATTCGGGATTGGGTCGGAAGCGCAGCGTTCATCCAGATTTGGGCGGATGGAACGTGGCAGCTGCATCTGTGGTTTCTTGTCAGCCTGCTGCCGATGTTTCTGCTCGCAGTGCTGGTGCATTCCTTGTTACCGAAAGATGCAGCGATCCGCCAATGGGCGATCACGCTGTCAGACAAGTTGGGCAAATGGATTTCGGGCAGCCTCGCTTTCGCCTTCGCGCTCATCATCTTCGCGCTCGCCAACACCGCGAACTATTCCGCAGCCGCGCTGGTGCCGGGCGGATACGAGTTGATCTTCCCCGGCTTCCAGAGCTGGTACAAGCTCATTAGCGAATTCCCGTTCTTCGTAATTGGCGTCATGGCGGCACTGTCACCCCGCCTACTCTCTGCCCTGTTCGAATGGCGCTGGTGGATGCCCTATGCGGCGGGGGCGGCGCTGCTGTTCCAGCCGTATCCGAGCACCGAGCAGAGCTTTGCACTGAGCCTGGTCATGCTGTTTCTGAATCAGCTGGCGATCTGGACTATTGTGCTGTTCATCCTGCAGTTCTTCCATCGCTTTTTCAGCGATGATAGCCCGCGCACCCGCTGGCTCGCCGATTGCGCGCTGTCGATGTATCTGTTCCATCACTGTTTCGTGTACATTTACGGGCAAATGTTCGTGTCTGTGGATTGGCCGATATGGATCGAATTCAGCCTGTTGACCGTATTGGCCGCAGGCACTGTTATTGCGATCCACGAAGGGTTAGTGCGGCGATATGCGATTGTTCGCCTGCTGTTCAATGGCAAAACCGACGTCGAGCAGATCAAAAAGCAGCCAGGACTGATCGAAGCGTTTTCGTCACCATCGAAACGGCAGAAGGCCGTATCTGAGGCTGGTGCCCTGGGAGCATAGGGGACGCTCGGCAGGCGCTTTCCAACAGGCGATTGGTTAAAGCCCTTGAATCCCGAACGGGGGCGCACGACATTGCCAATTCGACATTCAAGAGGACACCCAGACACATGATCGATCTGCTCGGTAATAACGGCGAAACTTTCGGCACACAGGGCCAATTTACCCGTGACCCGCTAACCGGCGCTCTTGTGCCGGTCGTGGTGGAGCAGACCAGCCGCGGAGAGCGTAGCTTCGACATATTCTCCCGCCTGCTGCGCGAACGCATCGTTTTCGTGACCGGTCAGGTCGAAGACGGCATGGCATCGCTCATTACTGCGCAGCTGCTTTTCCTCGAAAGCGAAAACCCTTCAAAGCCGATCAGCATGTATATTAATTCGCCCGGCGGCGTGGTGACCGCTGGCATGGCGATCCATGACACGATGCAATACATCAAACCGCGCGTTTCGACTGTCTGCATGGGCCAGGCCGCATCGATGGGCAGTTTCCTGCTTGCAGCGGGTGAACCGGGCATGCGCGTTGCGCTGCCCAATGCCCGCATCATGGTTCACCAGCCATCAGGCGGTGCCCGCGGCATGGCATCAGACATTGAGATTCAGGCGCGCGAAATCCTGCGCATTCGCACACGTATGAACGACCTTTACGTGAAATATACTGGCCGCAGCCTTGAAGAAATTGAGAAGGCTATGGACCGGGACACCTTCTTGGAAGCGGAAGAGGCCAAGAAGTTCGGTCTTGTTGACAAGGTTTTCGAAACGCGGCCAGAAAACGAGGAAAGCGACGACAAGGAAGGCTCTGGCGGCGCGCCCGAGTAAGCCGGTAAGGACAACGTCGCTGACTGATCCCAATTGGGACAGGCGCTTCGTAAGTCGCGATTTTCACCACGTTGCGAAGCTTTTGCGCAGCACTGTGGAGCTAAAATCTGCGCGTGTGAGTTGATTCACACAGCGCGCGAGATAGATTGACCGAATCCCCTAGCGCGGAATTGCGCAATTCTGCGGGGGATTCGAGGATAACAGGATGACCAAATTGAGCGGAACTGACAGCAAAAGCACTCTGTATTGCAGCTTCTGTGGCAAGTCGCAGCACGAAGTGCGCAAGCTTATCGCCGGCCCGACCGTATTCATCTGCGATGAATGCGTGGAGCTGTGCAACGATATCATCCGCGAGGAAACGAAGGCAGGGATCGCCGGAAAGAAAGAAGGCGAAGTCCCGACGCCGCGCGAAATCTTCGAGACGCTCAATGATTATGTCATCGGCCAGAACAGCGCGAAACGAAACCTCTCGGTCGCGGTGCACAACCATTACAAGCGGCTGAAGCATTCCGGCAAATCGGACGGGGTCGAGCTCGCCAAGTCAAACATCCTGCTGGTTGGGCCGACCGGCACTGGCAAGACGCTGCTCGCACAGACACTCGCGCGCACGTTCGATGTGCCGTTTACAATGGCTGATGCCACCACGCTGACCGAAGCCGGTTACGTGGGTGAGGATGTTGAGAATATCATCCTGAAGCTGCTGCAATCCTCCGACTACAATGTCGAAAAGGCGCAGCACGGCATCGTTTATATCGACGAGATCGACAAGATTACGCGCAAGGCGGAAAATCCCTCGATCACGCGTGATGTATCGGGCGAGGGCGTCCAGCAGGCTCTGCTAAAACTCATGGAAGGCACTACAGCCTCCGTTCCGCCGCAGGGTGGGCGCAAGCATCCACAGCAGGAATTCCTGCAGGTCGACACGACGAACATCCTGTTCATCTGCGGCGGCGCGTTTGCGGGCCTCGACAAGATTATCGCAGACCGCCTGCAAAAACGCTCAATCGGCTTCGGCGCGCATGTTGCCGATCCGGACAAGCGCAAGGTTGGTGAACTGCTTGAAAAGAGCGAACCTGAGGATCTCCTCAAGTTCGGCCTCATCCCCGAATTTGTCGGCCGTCTGCCGGTGATTGCAACGCTGCACGATCTTGATGTCGATGCGCTGGTGACGATCCTGCAAGAGCCGAAAAACGCGCTGGTGAAGCAGTATCGCAAGCTGTTTGAACTCGAAGATGTCGAGCTGACCTTTACCGACGATGCGCTAAAGGCCATCGCCGAACGCGCAATCCTGCGCAAAACCGGCGCGCGCGGCCTGCGTTCGATCGTCGAGGGCATCTTGCTCGATACAATGTTCGACCTGCCCGATATGGACGATGTAAGCGAAATCGTGATTGATGAGGATGTGGTCGCTGGCAAGAAAGACCCGATCCGCGTCGTTGCCAATGATGATGACGGCGAAAAGGAAGAGGCTGCTTAAGTGGTCTCTGGCGGCGCACTGATCTGCGCAGCCACCGCGATTATCATGCTCGTGCTTTCGGGCCTGTGGGCCGAATACCGGTTCCGACGGTTTGACCGTTTGCCTGCACATTTCGACTGGACAGGGCGCCCCACGCGCTATGCGACGCGAAGCTTTGTGATCTGGCTGACCCCGGCGATATTTGCTGCGCTTATCATCACGATCGTCTTCGCGATCAATTTTGTACCAAAGCAATATGTTAGCGGGGATCCGAGCATCGCAGTGATGCTGGCAAGCGCAATTATTGTGCTGGCCCATGGTTTTGTTCTCTGGATGATCAACCGTTGGGCAGACGGGCGCATTCGTGGCTAGTACTCTAGGTGCACGGCTCAACGCAGGCGAGACTGTTGGCGATCGCGTGTTGAAGGTGAACCATACAGGCGAGCACGGAGCCATAAATATTTATCTGTGGCAAAGAGCAATCGCGCGCTGGCGTGCGCCGTCACTGGTTCCTGAACTGGATGAATTTCTCACTCATGAGCGCCGCCATCGTGCGTTGTTCGCCGCTGAGTTGCGCAGGCGCGGCAGGGCGAGGTGCCGCAGTTACCATCTATGCGGTTTAGGTGGAGCCTTTTTGGGCGTGGTGACCGGGTTGATGGGGCCGCGCGCAATACACGCCACAACCGAGGCGATTGAACGCGTTGTGCTAAGGCATCTTGAGGAACAAGTCGCGGTTCTTGGTCAATCAGATCCAGAGGCGGTGAATGTGATCAGCCAAATCATTGCCGATGAGCAAGAGCATCACGATACCGCTGCCGGCCATCTCCTCGGCCGCCGCAATTGGATAGAGCGGGCCATTCATCAGGTCGTTGCTGCAAGTACCGAAACCGTTATTTGGCTGGGCATGAAGCTTTAGATCAATACAAAACCCCGCCCGGCCTGGAGGAAGGTTAGCCGGACGGGGCCTTGTTGTGCGTCGCCCCGATGGGAGGGGGATGGATGGCTGAAGCGACGCGAGAGGGGGCAATCGGAGCGATCAGCCGGGCAGGAACACTCCGTCGGTCACATGGATCACGCCGTTAGACGTCTGGACGTCTGCCTGCGTAACAGCAGTGGCGCGGCCCTTGGCATCGGTGATCACGATTGTGTCGCCGGAAAGTCGCGCGGTCAGCGTTTCGCCGGCCAGCGTGTCGATCGTGGCGCTGCCGCCATGTTTGTTGATCAGCTTCACCAAATCACCCGAAGTCACCGAGCCGGATACGGCATGATAAACGAGGACATTGGTGAGCGTGCCCTTGTTTTCCGGGCGCAGCAGGGTTGAGACTGTGCCATCAGGCAGCTTGGCAAACGCGGTGTCGGTAGGCGCGAAAACGGTGAACGGGCCGGGGTTCGACAGCGTGCCGGCTAGATCGGCGGCGGTCACGGCGGCGACGAGTGTGTTGTGCACGCCGGTGCTCTGCGCGGTCTCTACGATGTTCGGCGCGCTCTTGCTTTTATGATGATGCGCGGCAAGCGGAGCGGTGCTGACAGCAGCGACGCTGGCGGTTGCAGCTATAACAGCGAAGGCTGCCGATTTAAGTGATTTTGGGGGTACAGGCATTGGGATCTCCTTGTTTCCTGCAAGCCCCTCCCAGTTCTTGCATGCACAGCTACGCGAGACGTTGCGCACTGGATGCGAGAAAATTGCCAAAAAATACAAAATGTCTGGATTTCAGGTATTTGCTGCGCACAAAAAATGAGCGCTCACACTTGGGAGAATGCGCCTTCAGCAACGACAGGACCCGCATCTTGATCGGCGGGCTTGCCACCAATCGGCTCACGCGTGAGCACCAACTGCACCCCATCGCTAAGGTTACGGGCGATCTCTGCCGGTAGCTCCATACTGCGCACTTCACCCGGCGCGACGACGCCAAGTGATTGCAGCGCACTGCCGTCAGCCGGCACCAGCCACAATTCGTGATCATGCACGCCATCCGCCGAAAGGCCGATTGCGCCGACCAGCATTTTCTCGCTTTCCGGGATGTACGTCACGTCCAGCCTTAGGCCCGTGTCACCGATCGGCACCTGTGCCACCAATGGATCGGCTGCTGCGATTTGCGCAGGCTGGGCAACAGGCGCCTGGTTGGTCGCAGGTGTAAAGGTTGCGAATGCGAGAGCCACAGCGGCCGCGGCAGAGGTAAGCCCTGCGGTCCATTGCCAGCGGCGAAGTCGGGATTGAAGGTCGATCACGTTCGAGTCTGCATCGCCGCCAGCCAATCCGGCGTCCGCGCCCTGCGCGCCCTGCGCGTCTATCTGCGCCTGAATTTCGGGCCAAACACGCTCGCCCGGAGCGATTGGGGTTATTTCGTCGAGCAGCGGCGCAAGGCGCTCTTCCCATTTTGCCACGAGCTCGGCAAATTCCGGATCGCTGGCGATCCGTCCACGTGCCATCAACAGGTCCTCGCCCGAAAGCAGGCCGAGTGCATATTCACCGGCAATTACGCCGTCATCGCGGATCATGTCATTATTGTCGCTCATTCGCCTGCCTCCAGGCAAGCGCGCAGCTTCATCATCCCGCGCCTGATCCAGCTCTTCATAGTGCCCAGTGGCACATCCTGTTCGCCGGCCAGTTCGGCATAGGTTTTTCCATCGAAGAATGCCGAGCGAATATTGCTTTGCGCCGGGTCTTCCAATGTTTTCAGACAGGTGTGGACACGCGCAGCGCGCTCGGAATCGATCATCAGCTGATCGGCGAGCGGCGCTGCGTCAGGCAGAGGTGCAGCTTCATCAACAGGCACCGCGCCGCCGCGCACTTTCCCTGTGCGGAGTCGATCAATTGCGCGGTTGCGCGCAAATGTTGCCAGCCATGATATGGGGCTCGCGCGGTCGGGATCGTAGCGGTCTGCTCGTTGCCAGAGATTGACGTAGACGTCCTGCAAGGCGTCCTCTGCCTCCTTTCTATCACCCAAGATACGAAAGCAGATGCCGAAGAGTTTCACCCGTGTCGCTGTATAAATTTGCTCCAGCGCGTCGCGATCTCCGTTGGCAAGGCGGATCATCGCAGCACGGAGCGCTTCGCGCGCTTCTGAGTTTGCAGGCACCGGATTGTTCGCCATCAGCAGTCTGTCTCGCAGTCTTCACCGCGTTCGATCTGGATGGTGGCGTGGTTGATGCCGAAACGATCTTCAAGCGAATGCGCAATATCATGCAGAAATGCGTCAGAGCACGGTGCACCAGGCATCACGAGATGCGCGGTTAGAGCGGTCTCCGTCGTCGACATTGGCCAGATATGCAGATCGTGCACCGTTTTTACCCCTTCCAGCGATGCCAGATGCGCGCGCACATCACTCACGTCAATCCTTGCAGGAACTGCAAGTAATCCAAGGCGCAAGCTGTCTTTGGCAAGACCCCAGGTGCCCCATGCAATCATCGCGACAATGGCAAAGCTGACCAGCGGATCGATCCACCAAAAACCTGTAAAGATGATCGCAAGCCCCGCGACCACAACGCCGGCCGATACAAGCGCGTCGGCGGCCATATGCAGATACGCACCTTTTATGTTCAGATCTTCCTGGCCACGCATAAACAGCATGGCGGTGCCAGCGTTGATGGCGATCCCTATCCCCGCAACGATCACCATGACAGTCCCTTGCGGTTCGCTGGGTTCGAACAGGCGGTGAAACGTTTCGAACAGGATCGCTCCGATGGCGATTGCGAGCAGAAGTGCGTTGGCGATCGCGGCGAGGATGGTCGAGCTCTTGAAACCGTATGTATAGCGTTCGGATGGAGGCCTCTTTGCCGCAACGCTTGCGCCCCAAGCTAGAAGGAGTGCGAGTACATCGGATAGGTTGTGACCGGCATCAGCCACCAGCGCCATCGATCCATAAAGGAAACCGAACACCACCTCGACCACGACAAAACCCATATTGAGCGCAATGGCTATCAGGAATGAGGGGCCGAAATCCTTGGGTGCGTGATGGTGCCCATGGTGATCATGGAGGCCGTGGCAATCGGTGTCACCGTCTCCGCGGCCGGGCGCGTGCCCGTGATGCCCATGCTGATGCGAATGCCCGTGCCCCATTT
>CALLQC010000155.1 GCA_938015255.1 uncultured Erythrobacter sp. | reverse complement strand
TTTGGCGAGATGCCATATCAGATGGACCGGATTTACGCTGCACTGACGCAGGCTGATCTGTTTGTGAGCATCGGCACGTCAGGTGCTGTCTATCCCGCAGCAGGCTTTGTGCAGGAAGCACGAATGGCGGGCGCGAAGACGGTGGAGCTCAATCTGGAGCCAAGCGAGGGCACGCATTTCTTCCACGAAGCGCGCCATGGCCCGGCGGGCGAGCTGGTTCCGGCTTGGGTGGATGAGGTGTTGGGATTGTGAGTCTTCGCGGTGCAGTCTTGGCGGTGTTGCTTTTTACCTTCGCCACTCCTGCACTGGCAGAGGTGAGCGATAAAATCCCCTCGGTTGGCGCCATGTGGGGATGGGCAATTGGCTTAATCGCGCTCGCATTGCTGTTGGGCTGGAAACGGCCAGCCATGGGTTTGTTGGTTGTGCCCATTGCTGCGATCAATGCTTGGGGCGGATACGAGATGGTGACCGGCGATTTTATCGGACGGGCAATCCTACGCGAACAGGGTCACAGTTATGTCGATACGGTCTATCTGACAGGCGCAATCGGGGTAATCGGCCCGTTACTTGCCGTACTTGCCTTGGCGTTTGGGAAAGCCCGTAGCGAGCGATAGATTCGGCTTCCTCACCACGAACGGCGTTACTTCTTCTTCACCGGCGGTTGCTTGCGGGTGAAGACCAGTTCCGTCTCGCTCGAAGCCTTCGCATCAAATTTGTAACCCTCGGCGTCGAAACCGCGCAGGTCATCGGCTTTCTCGATCCGGTTTTCCATAATCCAGCGCGCCATCAATCCGCGGCCGAATTTCACGTGATACATCAATCGGCGCGCTTCGCCGTCTTTCACGTTGAGGAAACTCGCCTCAATCACCTTGCCCGGCAGCACGCTGGTATCGACAGCCTTGAAATACTCGTTGGAGGCCAGATTGACGATGGTCTGGTCGCCGTGCCCCTCCAGATCGCCCGCCAGTTGCTCACCAATTCGGCTTCCCCAAAAATCGTAGAGCGATTTGCCGCGCGGATTGGCCATCTTGGTGCCCATTTCCAGGCGATAGGGCTGTATCGCGTCCATCGGGCGCAGCACGCCATACAGGCCGGATAGAATGCACAAATGATCCTGCGCGTAAGCGAGGGCCTTATCGCCCATGCTCTTCGCCTCTAGCCCCCAATAGACATCGCCATCGAAGGCAAGGCCCGCAGGTTTGGCAGAATTGCTGCGACCTTCCAGATCGAAGGTCTTGAAGCGCTCCGCGTTCAATTCCGCCAGCTTGTCAGAAATATGCATCAGCTTGGCGAGCTGCGCTGCGCTTTGCTTCTTCGCAACCTTTGCAATCTCGCGCGTATCTCCATCGAGGCGGGGGCGCGTGATTTCCAGCGTGGTTTGCGGCTCGTCAAAATTGAGCTTCTTGGCGGGTGAGAGAAGGGTAATCATCAGGTTGTCCTGCGAAAGGATGGCTTGTCCAAGTATGGGTTGTTTGAATGCCTAGAGCATATGACGGCCCGCATCCAAGTCTTTGAGGTGCGCACAGTGATCGAATTCTCCGGTTCTCTTCGCGCCCTATCCGGCTGGAAAACGCATCACCCAAATCGCCACGGCAAGCAGCGCACTTGCAAATCCCATAAATCCCGCAATCAGCCGCATGTTCATCCGCGCAAGCGGTTCGGCCTTGTGCGGCTGTAGCCTCTTTTGAACCTCGCAGCCTTTGTCCTGCGCGGCGTAAAAAATATAGATGCCGATCACCATAAAGACCGTCGCGATCACTTTGGGGACCCACGCTGGCTCCATGCTGTTGAACAGCGCGTTGAAACCGAGCCCGATGCCGACCGAGGCAAGCCCCGTGCGCATCCAGCCAGCAAAGGTCCGCTCATTCGCCATCAGCGTGCGGTCTTCAGCCCAGTCGGTGCGATCCTCGGCAAGATCGGTGCGATCTTCCGCAAGTTCGTTCGAGGATTTATCGTTGCTCATTTTTCGGGGTTCCCGCTTTAGTCGACCCCGGGTGTGTAGCCGAATTCCTCACCGTCGGGATCGTAATCCTCGCCAAAATCGGGGTGCGTTATCTCGTACATAATCCGCCGTTCAAACGCCGCGGATTTGAAAACCTCAAGCTCGGCAACAGTGGTGCCTTCCGGAAAATTCACATGCATCGTCGATTGGGTCACGGTGATATTGAAGATGTTCACGAAATCAGGTTTTGGCTCGTAGTCCCGGAAATCTTTTGCGAATTCTTGCAGGGCATCCTCACGCCCCATGAGCGATACATAAACCGTGCTGATATCATCCTTTGTGAAGGCCTTGTTAGATACGGGCACTTTGTCGGAAGTGTCGCCCGAACAGCCGGGAAGAAGGATAGCCAATGGCGCGAGGAATTTGCCCAGTGCTTTGCGGATCATCTCAATCTCCTGCGAGTGACAGCGGATTTTCTACAGCGGAATGCTTGTAAAACAATCGGGTAACGCAGTATCTAACCGCATCCCTTGCATGCCGGATCTTTTGCGATGTTAAGCGTACGCAGGCCCGGCTTCATACCATCGAGAATGTGTAGCTTGCCGAATTGCGGATCGCCGAACGTGCTGACCCCCTGAAGCAAAATGCGAATTGCCTGCATCGCGCCAAAACTTCCCGCCCATCCGGCCATTGCACCCAGCATCCCGTCTTCGGCGCAGGTGTCGCAATCTTCCGCGTCGAAAGCGTCGCCGACAAAGCAGCGATAACACGGCTGGTCCGCCTGATGCCCCGCAAAGGACCCGACCTGGCCTTGAAACCGGCCGACAGCGGCAGAGAGCAGCGGGGTGCGCTCGGCGACACAGGCATCGGACACGGCGAGGCGGGTGGCGAAATTGTCCGTGCCATCCAGCACAAGGTCCGCGCCTTCGATCAGCTTGCCTGCGTTCTCGGCGCTGATACGCGAGTCGCTGATATCGACTTTCAGCGCTTCATCGAAATTGGCGAGCCAGCGGCGCGCGCTGGTGGCTTTGCCGTGGCCGATATCGCGGGTGGTAAAGATCGTCTGACGCTGCAGATTGCTGGCGTCGACCACATCGTCATCGACTAGTGTAAATTGACCGATACCGCTTGCCGCGAGATATTGCAGGGCCGGCGAGCCGATCCCGCCAAGGCCGATTACCGCAATATGCTTGCCCGCCAGCGCCACCTGCCCTGCGCCGCCGATCTCTGGCAGCACAATGTGGCGTGCAAAACGATCAAGGCGCGCTGGTGACAAGCTCATGGAGAAGCTGTTTACAGCCTGTGCAAAGCCTGTCGACAGGGCTGTGCATAGCCCTGTCGATCAGTCTGTTGAGATTTTGCGGAAAATGTGTGCGGATTAACTTTCCAGCTGGCGCAAAAGGCTCCGCACATCGCCGTCCATATCGGCATCACGGGTGCGCAGGTCTTCGATCAGTCGCACCGCGTGGATAACTGTCGAATGATCGCGTCCGCCGAACTTGCGGCCAATCTCTGGATAAGAGCGCGGCGTGAGCACTTTTGACAGATACATTGCGACCTGACGCGGGCGAACGACGGCGCGCGCCCGGCGCTTTGATGACATTTCGCTACGGTCGATCCGGTAGAACTGGCAGACCGTGCGCTGGATCTCGTCAATCGTGATCCGGCGGCGATTGGCGGAGAGAATGTCGGTCAGCTGCTCCTCGGCGAGGTTCAGCGAAACCTCCTGCCCGGTCAGCTGCGCATAGGCGATCAGCTTGTTAAGGCCGCCCACGAGTTCGCGGATATTGCGCGTGATTGTGCGGGCGAGAAACTCGATCACGTCTTCCGGCACGCTCAGCGGAGCAAAGCGAGAAAGCTTCGATTCGAGGATCTTCTTGCGCAGTTCGATGTCAGCGGCCTGAATGTCGGCAACCAGACCCATCGACAGGCGCGAAAGCAAACGCGGCTCCACCCCGTCAAGCGCCTGCGGCGCGCGGTCCGCTGCGAAAACCAACCGTTTGCCTTCGGCGAGCAGTGCGTCAATCGTGTAGAGCAGCTCTTCCTGAGCCGACGCCTTGCCGATGATAAACTGGATGTCGTCTACCAGCAGCAGGTCAAAGGAGCGCAGGCGCGCCTTAAACTCGATCATCTGGTTTGCTTTCAGGGCCTGCACAAATTCCACCATGAACCGCTCTGCCGAACAGTAGAAGATGCGCGCTCTTGGGTGAGCTTGCAAAAAGCCGTGGCCGATTGCGTGCAGCAGGTGTGTCTTGCCCTGACCGGTCGCAGCCTTGAGATATAGCGGTGAGAATTGCGGCTGTTCGGTCGCGGCCATCCGTTCGGCGGCGTTCTTGGCCAGCACATTCGCCTCGCCGGTAACAAAGGCGGCAAATGTCAGTGACGGGTCAAGCCCCACGGAGCTGGTAAAGCCTGCCTCGCCGATTGTACCTGCGGCCACTGCAATCGCGCTCGCCCCGTCATTCGCGGCACGGCGACCATTGTCGAGTCGCAATTCCGGCAATTGGCGGCGGCCCGGGTGCACCTGAATGTTGACGCGGCGCACTTCGCTACGGGCAATTTTCCATGCCAGCTGAAGGCGGTCGTGAAACCGGTCTTTGACCCAGTTCGCTGAAAACTCTGTCGGCAGGAATAGGTCGAGTGTTCCGTTTTCCTTGTTGATGCTGCCAACCTGAATCGGCTTGATCCACTGGCTGTGCAGTTGATGACCCAGATCTTTGCGAAGACCCTGACTGATATCGGCCCAGTCAGCTGCGAGATTTACGGCTTCAGCATCTTCCATCAAATCATCGTCTGCTTTCCTGCGCGTGACCCGCGATTTATCTATTTTTTGCACCAACTATTCCCCAAAACTCTCCCGCTTCCGGAAGCGCGTCCGGAGCGATTGGTTGCCCAAGCGATAAGGTAAAATCTCCCGTCTCCCGAAAACATAAGTTTTCAGGATTCCCCCATCGTCCAATTTGTTAAAACCCGGACTGTCCCGCTCCGGATGACTAGGAATAAAGAGCTCTTCGGCCTCAAGCGCAAGCAATCAATTTTAAAAAAACTGAAATATTCCTGTTGACTCGACGCAACCCCGCAGGCGTGCGTTCAAATTATTGAATTAACACATTTTTCACCATTTTCGCATCGCGAATCGTTGGAAAAGCTGGAGTTTACATTTGTGTCACAGGCGCGTTGCCGCATGTGACGGTCTAAAAACAAAAGGGCCGCACTGGATAAGTGCAGCCCCTTAGCTAACCGATCGGTAAATTCCGCTGTCCGAAATGGCGAATCGCCACCCGGAAATTGCGAATCAGAGTGCTGAAACGCGCTTTGACAGGCGCGACATTTTGCGCGCGACCGTGTTCTTGTGCATTACGCCGCGTGCAACACCGCGAGCCATTTCCGGCTGAGCCGCCTTGAGAGCTGCTGCCGCTGCTTCCTTGTCGCCAGCTTCACATGCTGCTTCGACCTTTTTGACGAAGCCGCGAATGCGGCTGACGCGCGCGGTGTTAATTTCTGAGCGACGGTCGTTGCGACGGATGCGCTTACGGGCTTGCGGCGAATTGGCCATGTTTCTGTCTGTCTCGCGTTCTGTGCTGGCCGCAATGCGCGACCGGAAATTCTCAGGTGTGTTCGAAATGCGGGCGCACCAGAATCAACTCCGGGCACCGGAAAGCGCGCCACATAAGATGCGGAGCCGTTTAGGTCAAGGATTCGCTTACTTCTGGCACTTCGCGCAATACCAGGTGCTGCGCCCACCTTGCGCGATACGGCGGATCGATCCGCCGTCGGCGCGGCGGCATGGCTCGCCGGTGCGGCCATAGACATCAAAGCGCGTTGCAAAGTAGCCCAGCTCTCCATCAGGCTGGGCATAGTCGCGCAGAGACGATCCGCCATCACGGATGGAGGCTTCCAGCACATCCTTGATCGCGGGGACCAGCCGTGAGAGCTGAAGCCTGGTGACCTTCCCTCCTGCTTTCTTGGGGTGAATGCCCGCGCGCCACAGCGCCTCGCACACATATATGTTGCCAAGCCCCGCAATGACGCGCTGATCGAGCAGGCACAGCTTTATCGATTGGGTTTTACCGTCAAGCGAAGCTTTCAGCCGTTCGGGCGTGAGCTCCGGTCCAAGCGGCTCTGGGCCAAGACTTGCAAACTGGGGCCATGTATCAAGAGAACGGGTGTCTACCATATCGACCGAGCCAAAACGCCGCGGGTCGCACAATGCAAATCGGTGACCGGACGTCTCCAGCAGCAGGTGATCGTGCTTGTCGTTTTCTTCAGGATCGATCCTCCAGCGCCCGCTCATGCCCAGATGAAAGATAACGGTCGAACCGCGATCCAGATGGATCAGTCCATACTTCGCCCTGCGCGAAAGGTGTGTCACCTGCGCGCCTGTCATCACCTGCACCAGATCTGGCGGAAACGGGCGACGCAGGTCCGGGCGGTTGAGCACCACGCGCGTTATCCTCTCGCCATCAAGAAAACGCGCAAGACCGCGAACCGTTGTTTCAACTTCGGGAAGCTCAGGCATGGCCCCGTATTGAATCCGCTGCCGTACAATTCAAGTGTTTGCGGTGCATCCAAATTTCCCTAAGGCACACGCCATGAGTGACGCATCGGATGAAACAGTCAGCTTCGGCTATGAGAATGTAAGCCCGCAGGAGAAAACCCGCCGCGTTGGCGAGGTCTTTTCCAGCGTTGCACGCAAATACGATATTATGAATGATGCGATGTCGATGGGCATGCATCGCGGCTGGAAAGACCGCTTTGTAAAGCGGGTGAAGCCGCAGCCGGGGGAGCAGATCCTTGATATGGCTGGCGGCACCGGTGATATCGCCTTTCGCATGGCGGACCGCGGGGCAGACATTACGGTCGCCGATATCAATCAGGATATGCTGGACGTCGGTGCCGAGCGCGCGATGGAGCGGAGCGAGACCGAGAGCACCGGAAGTCTCGTTTTTACGTGCCAGAATGCCGAGAAGGTCAGCTTCGCCTCCAGCACTTTCGATGCCTACACCATCGTTTTCGGCATCCGCAATGTGACCTACAAGGACCAGGCGCTGGCAGAGGCATACCGGGTGCTCAAACCGGGGGGGCGTTTCTTCTGCATGGAGTTTTCGACCACCGAATGGTCGGGCTTTAAAGAGATATACGACGTCTATTCGGACAAGTTGCTGCCCCGCATGGGTCAGGCAATTGCAGGTGACGCGGATTCGTATCGCTATTTGGTCGAATCGATCCGCAAGTTCCCTTCCATGCCTGAATTTGAGCGGATGATCCGCGATGCGGGCTTTACCAATACGCGCGTGGAACCGATCCTGGGCGGGGCGGTTGCAATCCATTCGGGATGGAAGATCTAAACGCGTGACATCGCCTGTAATTCACCTCTCCCGCCTCGCACGATGGGGCATCACGCTGGCGCGCCGCCGCGCGCTGGTGGGTATCGAGGAAGACCCGAACGCTCCGGTTGCTGTAAAGCGCGCCGCGCGGCTGGCACGCTGGGTGACATTCACCAGCAAAGATGGTGAGCGCGATTATGCCGGCGCTTTCCGTGCTATCGGTCCGGCTGCCATCAAGCTGGGGCAGTCGCTGGCGACGCGGCCTGACCTTGTCGGGGAAGAGCCGGCGCGAAACCTTCTGAGCCTGCAGGACAGCCTTCCACCAGTAGCCTTTCGTGAAATCACTGCCGCAATGGAGGCCGCCTTTGGCGTGCCGCTCGATACGTTGTTCAGCGAGATTGACCCGGAGCCGGTCGGCGCAGCCTCGATTGCGCAGGTTCACAAGGGGATCACCACCGACGGGCGTAAAGTCGCTATCAAAGTGCTGCGCCCCGGTATCCGCGAGAAATTCGCAAAGGATATCCAGACCTATGAATGGGCAGCTGCCCATGTCGAAGGGATAGGTGGGGAGGCCATGCGTCTGCGCCCGCGCCTTACTATTGCGAACTTCAAACGCTGGACCAACTCAGAGCTGGATCTCAGGCGCGAGGCCGCGTCGGCATCCGAGCTGGCTGAGGAAATGTCGGGCATAGGCGGTTACCGGATCCCGGAAATCGACTGGGACCGGACCAATGGCCGCGTGATGACGATCGAGTGGGTCGATGGCATCAAGATTTCGCGGCGCGAAGATCTGCTGGCGGCGGGCCACGATCTTGAGGCAATTGCAGAGCGGTTGGTGATAAGCTTTCTCACTCAGGCGATCAGCGCCGGATTTTTCCATGCCGATATGCACCAGGGCAATCTCTTTATCGAAGAGGATGGCACGATTGTCGCGATTGATTTCGGCATTATGGGCCGGATTGACCGGCGCGCGCGGCAATGGCTTGCAGAAATTCTCTATGGCCTGACGACCGGAAACTACAAACGCGTCGCAGAGATCCATTTCGAGGCGCAATATGTCCCCAGCTATCATTCGGTTGGCGAGTTTGCGACGGCCCTGCGCGCGGTTGGGGAGCCGATGCGCGGCAAACCTGTCAGCGAACTGTCCGTCGGGCAAATGCTGGATGGACTGTTTGCCATCACCCGCGATTTTGACATGCAGACCCAGCCGCACCTGCTGTTGCTGCAAAAAACCATGGTCATGGTTGAAGGCATTGCCACTCAGCTGAACCCGCAGATCAACATGTGGGATACCGCCGCGCCTTATGTCCGCAGCTGGATTCGTGACGAGCTGGGTCCGGAAGCGGCCATTGCCGAGCGGATAAAGGAAGACACGGACACGCTCATGCGCCTTCCAGGCCTTATCCGCCGGATCGAAGAGAAGTTCCCGCCCAAAGGCGGCGCGCCCGAAGCGCCTCCTCTGCCAGAAGTCAAACTGCTGACCGACCGCAGGGAACGCAGGGGCGGCTCGCCGCTGGGTTATCTTGTCGCGGTGCTGGCCGGTGCCGGAGCGGTGTGGGGCGCAATTGCGATAGGCTGGATCGGCTGACAGGTGCAAATTTTAACCCCGTTTAAACCACGAGGTTAACCGCCTTCTTAACCATGCAGTGCCAAGGAAAACGCTGGGTTTCGCGCGCTATGGCTCTTGGCGCGGTGCAACGTAGCGTCTAGGCTGACAGGCCAGCATTGGGCGATAGGGAGACAGTTCAGGCATGATCCGCAGGTCCGGCCTTACAAAATCCGCGAAATTGGGAAGTGCGCTGTGAACGGTGCTCAGCCCAAAGTGCTGCTTGTCGTGGGGGGCGGGATCGCCGCCTACAAGTCATGCGAGCTCGTGCGCCTGATCCGAAAGGGCGGGGGCGATGTCACCTGTGTCGTCACCAAAGGCGGCCAGCAGTTTGTGACGCCGATGTCGCTTGCCGCGCTCAGCGAAAATCAGGTTTACACCAGCCTGTTCGACCTCAAGAACGAAGCCGAGATGGGACATATCCAGCTCAGCCGTGAGGCCGATCTCGTTGTTGTATGCCCGGCAACCGCAGATTTGATGGCGAAGATGAGCGCCGGGATCGCGGATGATCTCGCGACCACTTTGATCCTCGCGACCGACAAGCCGGTGATGGCAGTTCCAGCCATGAATGTGCGCATGTGGGAGCATGAGGCCACGCAGCGCAATGTTGCCTTGCTGCAGCAGGCGGGCGTGCAGGTGCTGCATCCGGATGAAGGCCCGATGGCCTGCGGCGAATTCGGTTACGGCCGCCTGCCGGAACCGCATGCGATCTGGAAGGAGATTGCCGCGCACTTTGGTATCGAGGTGGAAGACGCTGCGCCAGCGCCCGCCCCGGCCAATGATCAGATCGAAGTCGAAGCGCTGGAGCCCGAAGAGGAAGAGGGTTCGGGCGGCGGTCTTGGCGGTTTGCTATCCCGCATTATTCCGCGTTCGACTGCGAAACGCAGCCACGAAGACATCGAAACCGAATATGCCGAGCTGGAAGAGCAGCCACTCGAAGAGATCGACGATGATGACCTGCCCCCGGTTGAGGAGGAAGAGATCGAGTTCAACCCCGATCTTGGCGGTCCATTGCTCGCCAGCAAAGGCGGAGCGGGTGCCGCGCCGCCGATCGATCCCGAGGCGATCAATCACGAAGTCGATGACCGTAAGGCCGAGCCTGAGTTTATTGACGGTGAAGAGGCCGCTGCTCCGGTTGGACAAAAACCGCCCGCCGCTGCCGAGGTGGAAATGCTTGAGGAAGATGCATTGGCGGGGGCCGGCTTCGCGATTGATGCATCGTACAAGCCGCTTGAAGGGCGTCACGTCCTTGTAACCGCCGGTCCGACCTGGGAAGCGATTGATCCGGTGCGCTACATCGCCAACCGTTCCAGCGGGAAACAGGGTTTTGCGATAGCAGCGGCTGCGGCGGCTTTTGGTGCCAGAGTCACCTTGGTCTCTGGCCCGGTCGCCCTAAAGACACCAGCCGGAGTCGACAGGGTGGATGTCGAAAGCGCTGCTGATATGAGCAAGGCGGTAAAAGCGGCCATGCCCGCAGATGTGGCAGTGATGGTTGCAGCGGTGGCAGACTGGCGGCCCAAGGATTATCAGGACACAAAGATCAAGAAACGCGGTTCTGCGCCGCCAGCTTTGATGTTGACCGAAAATCCGGACATTCTCACCAATGTCGCAGCCGGGGACAAGCGGCCTGAGCTGGTCGTGGGCTTTGCCGCGGAAACGGACGATGTGCTCGACAATGCGAAGAAGAAACGCAAGCGCAAGGCGGCCGATTGGATCATTGCCAACGATGTTTCGGGCGATGTGATGGGCGGGGACAGCAACCGCGTTCATATCGTCAGTGCGGATGGGGTAGAGAGTTTGGACGAAATGCCCAAACGCGCGGTGGCCCTGGCCCTGGTTGAGCGGATCGCCGCCTCGCTTCAGAAAGAGGCTGCCGAATAATGGATAGAGAGGCTGGCGCGGAAGGCGCGCTGACCCGTTCTGCAGTTCCAGTGGAATTGAAGCGCTTGCCCCATGGCGAGGGGCTGGATCTGCCGGTTTATGCAACCGCTGGATCAGCAGGGATGGATATTGTCTCGGCAGAGGATGTTACGATTGCGCCGGGCGCGCGCCACGCGGTGGCCACGGGCCTTTCGATGGCGATCCCGCGAGGATATGAGATCCAGGTCCGCCCGCGTTCGGGACTTGCCTTCAAGCACGGCATTACCGTTCCCAACACGCCCGGCACGATCGACAGCGATTATCGCGGCGAATTAAAGGTGCTGCTGATCAACCACGGGACAGAAGCCTTCGAGATCAAACGCGGTGATCGCGTCGCGCAGCTGGTGCTGGCGCCGGTCATTCAAGCTGCGTGGGTGGAAGTCGAAGAACTTGACGCGACCGAGCGCGGGGCGGGCGGTTTTGGTTCTACCGGTGGGCATGCGGGGCTTTAGTCGCTGTTGTCCTGATCCGCATGGATGCTGCCCACTCGACAGCGATGAACATTCACAGAATCAAAAAGGGCGGCGCTGATCCCTTGCGCCGCCCCTTCGTCCCATCCAAGGGTTGTTACGTAGCCTTCGTAGCCGATTAATCGAGCTCGCGCACGCTCTTTCCGTCTTCCTTGATCGTGATCCGCAGCGTTTCACCCGAATTGCCAGGGAAATCAGTGAACAAGGCGTCAACAAGATTTGGGACAAGTGCCTGCAATCGGTTCGTGCGGGAGGCTGCCTGGGCCTGCCCTTCGAATAAACGCTCGCCCGTAGCGGTCGAATCGATCTTCAAATCGATGTCACTGACATAGACCGTATAGCTGCGCACTTCCGGCCCGCCGAGAAACGGATCGTGGAAACCGAATGCGTATCCACGGCGGAAGCCAAACCCGCGGCCCCATGGCCCAAAGAACGGATCGTAAAAGCCTGCCCGCGCTCCAGTCGTGCGCACGCGTTCGCGGCCATTGTCGACCCCATAGTCAAACCGCACCAGCATAGATGCTTCCGATGCGGACGCCGCTTCGCTGTATCCCAGCTTCTCAAGCTCGTCTGCGACGAGATCCGCATAGAGCGAAAATTCGAGCCCGCCCGCCAGCTTTGGATCATCAGCGACCACTGCAAACGTCTCACCGGCAGGGGCTGGCAATGTCGTCGCAAACCGAGATACATCTGCGTTGAACGAAGGTGCGCAGGCGGAGAGCCCGGCGACAAGGAGGACCGGCAGCGCAAAGCGCTTAAGAGAGGTCTTGTATTGATGTTTCATGGCATACCCTATGTTTGGTCATCTGTGCTCTTCAGTCAGCGACACTCCGCAGACCGCTGTCCCGCTCGATCGCATCAATCGAAAGCGGAAGAGCACCTGACCACAGCTGCGTATTCTGTCATTGACCCGGAACGCTGTAAAGATTGCCGCTGAACCGCAATTGAACGCGGGTGTAAAACTGTGTGTCGCGTCTTTGAACCCGTCAGCAGCCGGATCAGCGGCGCACCAGACCCAACGCATCATAGGCCGCATCAAGCGTTGGCAGGCCTTGCTCGCGCGCCTGCGCAGCGCCGCGCGCCAGAATGGCGTCGAGCGCTTCCTGATCGTCCTTCAGCTCCATGAAGCGGGCATTGATCGGCGCCAGCGTTTCCACCAGCAGTTCGCCCAGCGAGGGCTTGAACGCGCCGAAGCCGTTGCCGCCATGATCGGCCAGTACCTGCGCAACCGTCTGGCCCGAAAGCGCGCCGTAAATCCCGACGAGGTTCAGCGCCTCCGCACGTCCCTCCAGCCCCTTTTCCTCGCTCGGCAGCGGCTCAGGGTCGGTTTTCGCCTTTTTGATCTTCTTCATGATCGTGTCGGCATCATCGGTCAGACTGATTCGGCTCAGATCCGAAGGATCGGATTTGCTCATTTTGGCTGATCCGTCTCGCAGGCTCATGATCCGGGCGGCTGCCGGAGGAATGTAAGGTTCGGGCAGGGTGAAAAGCGGAGCGTCTTCGCGGCAGAAATCATTGTTGAATTTCTGCGCGATATCGCGAGCCAGTTCCAGATGCTGTTTCTGATCGTCGCCAACGGGCACGTGCGTCGCCTGATAAAGCAGCACGTCTGCCGCCTGAAGGACGGGATAGGTGAACAGGGCAACAGACTGGCCTTCGCGGTTCTTGCCCGCCTTGTCCTTCCACTGCGTCATACGATTGAGCCAGCCCATCCGCGCGGTTCCATTCAGCAGCCATTGCAGCTCTGCGTGTGCTGGAACCTGCGCCTGATTGAAAAGCACAGTCTTCGACGGATCGACCCCGCAGGCCACGAGGGTAGCGACCATTTCGCGTGTGTTGCGCGACAGCTCTGCCGGATCGTGCGGCATCGAGATTGCGTGGAGGTCGGCGAGGAAGATGAAACACTGGCCGCCCGCGGCGTGCGCTTCATCCTGCAGCTTCACGTAATTGACGATCGCACCCAGATAATTGCCAAGATGCGGCTTGCCGGTTGGTTGGATGCCGGAGACGACTCTCATTTCAAACTCTTTCGATTAGCCTTGGCGGCGCATTAGTCGCTGGACGGTGCCCTTGTCGAGAACTCCGAGAAGGACCGCGCCAAGTCCGTAACTGACAGCGCTGACGCCGAGTATAGCGGCGATACCTGCAGCTTTTTCAGCAATGCTGCCGACAAACCAGGGATTGATCCGCTCCATAAGGAACCACAGCGCGCCGCCCATCAGCGCGGCGGCAACGGCAATGCGCGCGATCCGGCCCAGCAATCGCAATTCTATCCGGTAGAAGTCTTTCACATGCAAAATGCAGCCGAGCAGCATGATGTTCACCCACGCGCCTACTGCGCCCGCAATCGCCAGGCCGGTCACGCCGATACGCGGCACAAGCATGATGTTGAGGCCGACGGTGACGACCAGCGAAATTGCTGCGGTGAATACGGGCGTGCGGGTGTCTTTGCGGGCAAAGAAATTGGGCGTCAGAACCTTCACCAGAACATAAGCGGGCAGGCCCAGGACAAGCCCTTGTACCACCATGCCGGTCACACTCGCATCTTCCTGCGTGAAGGCCTGACCGGCCATGAAGACACGTACAAATGCCGTTCCGGTGAAGAACAGGGCGACAGCGCACGGAACTGTCAGCAGCATGGCAAGCTCAATCGCATTGGATTGCAGGCGGCTTGCCTCCGCGTCCTCCTCACGGCTGAGATAGCGCGAAAGGGCAGGGAGGATCGCCGTGCCAAGAGCAATGCCGATAATTCCCAGCGGCAGCTGGTTCCAGCGGTCGGCCATCTGCAGATAGGTGTAGCTGCCCACCGGCAGGGTAGAGAGGAAAAACAGGTCCACGAACCGGCTTATCTGGTAGACGCCTGCGCCAAAGATCGCCGGAACCATCAGATTGCCCAGCTCTTTTACACCGTTGGTGATGCGCGGGGATCCGAGCGCCAGGCGAAAGCCTGCACGGCGCATGAAAAAGCCAAGCCAGATGACTTGCAACAATCCCGAAAGTGAAAGCGCCCAGGCCATCGCCATTGCGGTCGTCCGGCGCGCTTCAAGATCGCCGCCAAGCGTTAGCCCATATGCAAGCGCGGTGATAAGGCAAATGTTGAGCAGCACCGGTGCAGCCGCAGCTGCGGCAAAGCGCGACAGTGAATTGAGTACCGCCGCGATCAGCGTCGCGATGCTCATAAACATCAAATAGGGGAAAGTGACCCGCGCCAGGAATATCGCAACCTCAAGGTTGCCCGGTTGATCCTCCAGCCCGTCAGATGCGAAATATTCGACGACCCATGGCATTGCCAGCATGGCGAGCCCGCCAAAAACGATCAGGATCGGCAGCAGAACAGACAGAACGTTGGTGGCGAAGCGCTCCGCCTCCGAATTGTCGCCGTCCTCTTTCATCCGCCGGTTGAAAAGCGGTACGAACGCGCTGGCAAATGCGCCCTCGGCAAACAGGCGCCGAAACAGATTGGGCAACATAAACGCGAGCTGCCACGCATCGCCCATCGCGGTCGCGCCAAGGACACGCGCAATCAATATATCACGAACAAAGCCGAACACGCGGCTGACCGCCGTCAGTCCGCCGATGGTTCCAACGTTTTTGAGCAGGCTCATTTGCAAAGCGCCCGCAGCGGCAATCGCTTACGCGTTGCCTTCGGTCGGCACCGGCGCATCGCCGCCTTCCTGGGCACGGCGCTGTTGCAGCTGCTGCATGTAAAGACCGTTGAAATCGATCGGATCGATCAGCAGCGGCGGGAACCCGGCGTCGCGCACCGCGTCTCCGATCACGCGGCGCGCGAACGGGAACAGAATGCGGGGAGCTTCGGCAAACAGGAATGCGTGTGCCTGATCCTCGGGTACGTTGCGAATGCCGACAAGACCGCAATAGGCAAGCTCGATCAGATAGGCAGTGCCTTTTTCCGAAGTTGCGTTGATGTTGATCTTCAGAGTGACCTCGTGGATCTCATCGCTCTTGGCGTCATTGCCGATGTTGAACTGGACATCAATTTTCGGCTGGTCGGTCCACTGGAACACGTCCGGTGAATTCGGATTTTCGACGGAGAGATCCTTCACATATTGCGTGATGATCGCTGCGGTCGGCGTGTTGTCGGCACCGTTTGCGCCTGCTGCCGGGTTATCGAGGTTCTGGAGGATATCGCCTTCGTCGGCCATGATGCGTGTCTTTCGAAAGATGGTAACTCGTCTTGCAGCCAATGCATTGGGCTTGCCGCCGCCACATTGCTACACAGTGCGGCGCGCGCCTAGCAGGCGCAGGGCGTGCCCGCAACCGGATGAAACGAGCCGCACACGGAATTTAGCGCAACCAATCGGTGCTTGGTGAATTGTAATTGATACCTATTTAAGGCACGAAGACAAAATTGGGGAAGCGCGGAGCCGCATTAAAGGCGGTGTTAACGTGCTTAACCATAGGCTATATGGCCATTCATAACGGCCGCAAAGGTAATCGGACACATATCGTGATCATTGAAATCGTCATCCTCGCCATGATCGCCGCCTTTCTGGGGCTGCGGCTCTATTCGGTACTCGGCCAGCGCGCCGAACACGAAGAGGAGTCGGTGCCGCACCGCTTTGATGCGGGTGACGGCCAGCAGGCCGGATCGCCGCAGGCTCAGGCGGCAGCGCCCGCAGCTGCGCCGCGGGTGATCGAAATGGAAGGTGTAATGCCTGCCGTTGAACGCGGCGTTCGCGACATCGCCGAAGCGGATCGCAATTTCGACCTGTCGATGTTCATCGAAGGCGCAAAAGGCGCCTATGAAATGGTGCTAGAGGCGTACTGGAACGGCGACCGCGAAACTCTGCGTGAGCTGTGCGATGATGATGTCTACGCAGGATTCTCCGCCGCGATCGATGCGCGTGAAGAAGCGGGCGAGACGCTAGACAACAAGCTCATCCGGGTCGAGGAGACGCGGGTTCACTCGGCTTCGCTTGATGGCCGCATGGCGCGCATTGCCATGCTGTTCGTTGCCGATATCGCTGCGGTCACGCGCGACAAGGATGGCAATGTCGTCGCAGGGTCGCTCGACGATGCAATCGAAAGCCGCGATGTCTGGACATTCTCGCGCAATGTCGCCGCGCGCGATCCGAACTGGGTTCTTGACGAAACCGACGAGGGCTAGGCTTTCAGCGGGCGCTAGCCCATCAATCACGGGATTTGACGATGCGCATCGGTTCAGCATTGGCGTTTCTGCTCTTGCTGGCAGGATGCGGACGGATCATTCCCGAAGCTGCACCGCCTGTCGCTTCGCTTCCCGCGCCAGGCCAGCCTGCGCCTTCGGCTGCACCTGCGCCGCCGAGCGCGCCCGCCTTCGCCGGTAGCACTGCGATCGAAATGGGGGCATTCGCTTTGACCCCTCTCCTGCTGAACAGTGTGAGTGCAAGCGACGCGGCGGCTGATCTGGATGCGTTTCTGCTGTCATGCCCGGTCGCGATGCGGCGCGAGGACACATCGGGCCTGACCAGGCCGTCTGACTGGGCTGAGCCGTGCCGCGAGGCGAAAAGCTGGCCGCGTGCACGCGCAGCACAATTCTTTGCCACCCAATTCACGCCCGTGCGTGTCGGTGACGGCCGTGCCTTTGCGACGGGATATTTCGAGCCGCAGATCAAAGGGAGCCGCACGCGCCGGTCCTCCACTGATGTTCCGGTTTACGGGGTTCCGGCTGATCTGGAGCGGTGCTGGCGCGATGATATCCCGGCTGTTGAGCGCACTGGACGCCCGCCGCTTTCACGCAGGACGGGCGATGGCCGCTGCGTTGCCCACTACACCCGTGCGGAAATCGAGGCAGGCGCGCTGGATGGCAGCGCGCCTGTGATAGCCTACGCCAGTGACGCGATTGAATTTTTCTTTCTGCAGATCCAGGGGTCAGGCCGCCTCATTACCGATAATGGTGAGGTCATTCGCATCGGCTATGCCGGGCAGAATGGCCATGCCTACACCGGGATCGGCGGGGTGATGCGGGAACGCGGATTGCTCGGCGATGGGCCGGGGCAGTATTCGGGATCGATGCAAGGCATCATCCAGTATCTGCGCGAAAACCCGCGCGATGGTGCGGACCTGATGCGCCTGAATGAAAGCTGGGTTTTCTTCCGCGTGCTGGATGGCGAGGGGCCGCTTGGCTCGATCGGTGTGCCGGTGCGTGCGCGCAATGCAGTGGCGGTTGATCCCAAGTTCGTGCCTTACGGCGCGCCGGTGTTTCTAGACCTTGATCGCGACGTTGCCGATGGTCTGTGGATTGCGCAGGATACGGGCGGCGCGATTAAAGGGGCGAACCGGTTCGACACGTTTTGGGGCGCGGGCGATCAGGCACGCACGATTGCGGGCGGTATGAGTGGACGCGGTGAGGCTTTCATCCTGCTGCCGAAGGTAAGCGCAGCGCGCCTCACCTCAGCACCGCGATGAGCGTCCCCAGGGGTCTGAGCGCTGAAGAGCAGGCCGCGTGGGCCAAGCTTGCCCACAGTGTCACGCCGATGGCGGGTCGAACGATGCCGGGCTTACCTGAAAAGGCGAAGGCAAAACCGCCCGCGCCGCGTCCTGTGGCAAAACCGGCTGCAGCGGCCCGTCCGGCATCGGTGATTTCGGCAAAGCCCAAACCCATCGCTCCGCCGCCGCGCCGCGCCTTTTCATCACAGCTTGATTCGCATTGGAACCGCAAGCTCAAGGCAGGCGAGATTGCTCCTGATTACACACTCGATCTGCACGGCCACACGCTTGATGGAGCCTATGAAAGGATCATGAGCGGTATTGGTCAGGCGCGCGCCATGGATGCGCGGCTGGTGCTGGTGATTGCCGGGCGGGAGCGACCGGTGGATCCGGCGGATCGCGGCCAAAGGCGCGGCGCGATCAGAGCAAAGCTGCTCGATTGGCTGGCAGCCAGCCAACACGCCGAAAGCATCGCAGCCGTGCGCCGCGCGCATATCCGCCATGGCGGGGAGGGTGCACTCTATCTGGTTTTGAAAAGGCGGCGCTGAACGGGGAAGCCAGCACCGCCTTTGTGCGCGAGTTTGGGCACGCTCAGCCAAACAGCATGGTGTGCATCAGCCGGCCTTCGATCAGGAATGCCCAGATGCCGGGGATCATCAGTGCGCCGAGATAAAGGCTGACGATTTCGTTACGATGCCCCTTGATATCGCCGCGCCTCGCCTTGGCGATGATGAGATAGGATGCGCGCAATGTCAGCGGTACAAACAGATGGATCCAGGTGAGCTCCATACCCGGACGAATGAACAGCGTGCTGAGCGCGGTTATCACCATCAGCGCAACCCACAGCTTGCCAAGCTGTTTGTGCATCGCCGAGCCCTTTGGTGCGAGCAGGAGATACAGGCCCAAAGGCACGCAGGGCAGCACTGTGCTGACGTGGAACATGATAATGAAGTGTCTGAGATGCGGCAGCTCCCCTGACAGGCCGAGCGCCGCACGGCCGATTGCAAGCAGACATATCGCGGTCATCAATGTGCCCGAGACGATCACCAACCCTTTGATCAAGGGATTGAGGTCCAGCGCCCCGGCAGGGCGGTAAGTCGGCTTGAGAAATTTGAACGTGTCGGCGGTGATTGCAGTCATAATCGATCTCCCCAAAAACGGTGTGAGACCTGTTTGAACCGCGCCCGCTCGCGCTCAATGGATTTTGTTGGACTGGGATGCGGCATTCGTGAAAGGCGCGGATTTCCCTGTGTTTGCCACTTTACGATGCGTGAATGGGCGCTAGGTTCACGGCCGATGAGCGACATTCCGCCCAAACCCTTGCTGGCACGCATCCTTACCGATCTAGGGCTGATGACGATCATCGGCGTGGTGCTTGGGCTGATAGGGCCGCTAGGCAGTTTTAATGACCCGCTCGCTTTCCGACTGGTTGTCTGGACCGCGTTCGCATGGCTTGGGTATGCGGTCTATGCGCCGATTGACACCTTGGCTGTCAGGCTTGCGCCCAGACTGCAATTGCCTGTCTGGTCGCTGCGTATTGCCGGTGTATTTCTTGCCTCCATTCCGATGGCACTTGCTGTCTTCCTGATACCACGCGATGTGGAATACTGGCGCTGGCCGGGCCTTGAATACGCGCTCACGCATTACACCTATGTCGCGATGATCGGCGGCCTCATCACGCTGGTGAACGTCCTGGTCCAGCGGCCCAAGGGGGCTTCACAGACTGCGCACGGCCAATCTGCCGAACTTCCATCAGTTCAAACGCCTTCACCTGCACCAGCGCCCGCTCCCTCGGCAAACCCATTGCGTGAACAAATCCCCGCCGAACTTGGCAGCGATATCATCGCCCTGGAGATGGAGGATCATTACGTCCGCGTGCACACTGCACTGGGATCGGAACTGGTTCTGATGCGGCTGCGCGATGCGATGGCTCATCTTGGTGATACCGAAGGGATGCAGATCCATCGCAGCTGGTGGGTGGCGCGCGGCGCGGTGGAAGATGTGGTGCGCGATGGCCGCAATCTGCGGTTAAAGCTGGCGCGCGATGTAGAGGCACCGGTCAGCCGCGCAAATGTAACAGTGCTGAAAGACGCTGGCTGGATTTAAAGCGTCTGTGATTGCGGTAAAGAGCGCGCGCCAATCCTGTTCTTGATTGCAACCAGCCCCGCTCCGAGTGCGGCGAAAAACAGAGCGAGCACGGCATTGTTGAGCAAGAACATCGGCCAGCCAAGGCTCGGCAGGTCAACGAAGAAATAGGCGTAGAACCCTGTCAGCTCGCCAAGCACGAACGCAAACGCACCGTAGCTGAGCGGCGGAACCATGATGACGGGCAGCAGCGGCATGATTTCCGGAGATGGCGGGGTGTAGCGCAGCCACCAGAGAACACTCGCGAGCGGAATAATCGTGTGATGAAACTGGTTGGTTATCCTGTCGATCCCCACGGGATGATGTTCGCCGGACAGCAGGCCCCAATAGACCAGGCCCACCACGGTCAGCGCTGTCACCAGAGCTGCCATGACAGCGCGTGATACGGAGCGGCCCGATGCAATCCACGCCATGATCGCACAGGCGGCGATATTGCTCCAGATCGTGAAAAACCGGACAAGACCGCCAGCATTTTCAAGCAGGCTGCCGGACCCGATCACAACTTGCACCGCGAGTGCAGCAAAGGCGCTCGCCGCGATAATCCCTGCGAGAAGCTGCGCGCGTGATTCCGGGAGAGCAGTTTTACGGGTCGTCATAACAATGCGCCCTTGCCGCATCTTCGTTGCCTCGACAAGCAAAGACCCCCGATGCGCGCACCGGGGGTCTCTTGCGACCCTGATCCTGGGAGGGGGTGGATCAGGGCTCAGGCCGTATCACTTATGCGTGATACTTGGCGTAGGTCAGATCGAAGCGGTCGGCATCCATCACCTTGGTCCAGGCCGCTACGAAATCGCGCACGAACTTTTCCTCCGATCCGCTTTCGGCATAGACTTCGGCCTGGGCGCGAAGCTGCGAATTCGAACCAAAGATCAGGTCGGTGCGGGTGGCGGTATAGCGCCGCGCGCCGCTGGCACGATCGGTGCCGACATATTCTTCGTCACCGCTGTCATCCACCACGCTCCACTTGATGCTCATATCGAGCAGATTGGTGAAGAAGTCCGGTGTCAGCTGACCAGCCCGGTCGGTGAAGACACCGTGTGACGTGTTGCCGCTGTTCGCGCCAAGTGCACGCATCCCGCCGACCAGCACGGTCAATTCGGGGATCGAAAGGCCCAGCAGGTGCGCTTTGTCGATCAGCATGTCCTCGGTTTTTACATTGGCTTTGGTCTTGAGGTAGTTGCGGAAGCCATCGGCAAACGGCTCCAGCGGCTCGAAGCTTTCGGCGTCGAACTGTTCTTCGGTCGCGTCGCCGCGGCCGGTGGATACATTCACGCTGACATCGAAACCGGCGTCTTTGGCCGCTTTCTCAACCGCCGCAGCGCCGCCCAAAACGATAGCGTCCGCCATCGAGATCGAACCCCGCAGCTCGTCAAGCTTGGCCAGCACCTTGCCCAGCTCTTCCGGGTCGTTGGCGGCCCAGTTCTTGATTGCGTCAAAGCGGATGTGCGCGCCGTTCGCACCGCCCCGGTGATCCGAGTTGCGGTAGGTCGAGGCTGAAGCCCAAGCCGCCTTCACCAGCTCGCTGACAGTCAGGCCGCTGCCAAGCACTGCCGACTTGAACGCGGCGGCGTCAGCATCGGAAACCTGCGTGCCAGCGGGGATCGGATCCTGCCAGATCAGGTCTTCTTCGGGCACTTCCGGGCCGAGATAGCGGATTTTTGGTCCCATATCGCGGTGGCACAGTTTGAACCATGCGCGCGCAAATGCATCATCCAAAGCTGCCTGGTCGTTGGCGAACCGTTCGGAAATCTTGCGATATTCCGGATCGCGTTTAAGCGCCATGTCCGCTGTCGTCATCATGGTCGGCACCTTCTTCGACGGATCGCGCGCGTCTGGGGCCATATCTTCCGGGTCAGGATTGATTGGTTGCCATTGGTTCGCGCCGGCAGGTGACTGGACCAGCTCGAATTCATATTTGAACAGCAGGCGGAAATAATCATTGCCCCACTGGGTCGGATTGGGTGTCCACGCGCCCTCGATACCCGAGGTCGTGATGTGACCCTTGCCGATTTCCTCGCTGTCGATCAGCCAGCCAAAGCCCTGGTTTTCCAGAGTTTCGCTTTCAGGAGATCCGCCAAACGTATCAGCGGGCTGCGCGCCGTGCGCTTTGCCGAAAGCGTGACCGCCAGCGGTAAGGGCGACGGTTTCCTCATCATTCATCGCCATCCGTGCGAAGGTTTCGCGCATGTCGCGGGCCATGCCTTCTGCGTCATGCGAATCGCCCTGTGGTCCTTCCGGATTGACGTAGATCAGACCCATCTGAATGGCTGCGAGCGGGTTTTCGAGCGCCTTGCCCGAATCCGGCTGGATGCGGGTTGCGACGCCTTCGTTCACCCATTGCTCTTCCGTGCCCCAGTAAACGCTTTCCGGCTCGAACACGTCCTTGCGCCCGCCGCCAAATCCGAAGACCGGGCCGCCCATGCTTTCAATCGCGACGTTGCCGGTCAGAATAAAGAGGTCCGCCCAGCTGATGTTGCGACCGTATTTCTGCTTGATCGGCCACAGCAGCCTGCGCGCTTTATCGAGGTTGCCATTATCGGGCCAGCTGTTGAGCGGGGCAAAGCGTTGCTGACCGGTGCCGCCACCGCCGCGTCCATCGCCGGTGCGGTAGGTGCCTGCTGCGTGCCAGGCCATGCGGATGAAAAACGGGCCGTAATGGCCGTAGTCGGCAGGCCACCAGTCCTGGCTGTCGGTCATGAGCGCCGTAAGATCAGCTTTCAGAGCGTTATAATCGACCGCATTGAACGCTTCGGCATAATCGAAGTCTTCGCCATAGGGATTGGCAGACCGACCTTCTTCGGTGAGGATATCGAGCTGCGTGGTTTCAGGCCACCAATCGCGGTTCGTACGTCCGAACAGGGTGCGCAGACCTCCATCACCATGGAAAGGGCACCCACCACTCATATCGCCTGTCTTCGCATCCATCGAATTCACTCCTCTTGCTATTCGGGACTCGGACCAATTGCCGAGCTGATGAAGAGAAGATGCGTCTTAGTAGGTGATTAGTCCAATCGATTAATGTGCGCTTATTGATTTACAGGATCGATTTATTCGCGCCTGCTGTCCGGCGCCCGATGAAGGCAAACGCTACGCAGCCCGCGCAATCTCGTCGACGGGCTCGTTGCGGATCAGGTAGTCGAATGCGCCGAGCCCTGCGGTAGCTCCGGTACCCATGGCGACGACTATCTGTTTGTCCTTGACCGTGGTTGCATCGCCTGCCGCATAGATGCCGGGCAAGTTGGTCGCGCCGTGGTCATCCACCACGATTTCGCCGAACTTCGAGAGTTCGAGACCGGTATCTGCGAGCCATTCGGTGTTGGGCACAAGGCCGATCTGGATGAACACGCCCTCCAGTTCGATCCGGCGTTCGTCGCCCGATTTGCGGTCTTTCAGGACCAGGCCGTTGACCTTGCCTTGCGCGCCGGTGATTTCGGTCGTCTGGCCGCTGGTGACAATCTCGACATTGTTCATCGAGCGCAGTTTGCGCTGAAGCACTTCGTCGGCGCGAAGCTTGTCGTCATATTCGATCAGGGTCACATGGCCGACTATCTTCGCAAGGTCGATGGCGGCTTCTACGCCCGAATTGCCGCCGCCGATGACCGCGATACGCTTGCCCTTGAACAGCGGACCATCGCAGTGGGGGCAATAGGCCACGCCCTTGTTGCGATATTCCGCCTCGCCCGGAACGCCCAGGTTTTTCCAACGCGCACCGGTCGACAAAATCAGCGAGCGCGATTTGAGTACCGCGCCGTTGGCAAAGGTTATTTCGTGCATCGCGCCAGCTTCGCTCGCGGGCTTCAGCTGCGTCGCGCGAGCGAGGTCCATCAGGTCGATTTCATTTTCGAGCGCCTGCTTCTTCAGATCGTCCGACAGCTTCGGTCCTTCGGTGTAGGATGTGCCTGGCAGGTTCTCGATCCCCAGCGTATCCTGCAATTGGCCGCCGAAACGCTCGGCTGCGATACCGGTGCGGAATCCCTTGCGCGCGGTGTAGACTGCGGAGGCCGCGCCTGCGGGCCCGCCGCCAATCACCAGCACTTCAAACGGATCTTTCGCTGACAGCTTTTCAGCGGCTTTCTCGTCCGCCCCGCTGTCCAGCTTGGACAGGATTTCAGCCAGTTCCATCTTGCCATTGTAGAACGGCTCACCATTCAGGAACGTCGCGGGCACGGCCATCACGCCGCGCGCGTCGACCTCGTCCTGAAAGGTGCCGCCTTCGATCAGCGTGGCGGTGATATGCGTGTTCTCCAGCGCCATCAGCGTTAGCGCCTGCACAACGTCCGGGCAGTTGTGACAGGAGAGCGAGAAGAACATCTCGAAATCATAGTCGCCCTCAAGTGCGCGGACCTGTTCAATGAGGTCGGCGTCGACTTTTGGCGGATGCCCGCCGGCCCAAAGCAGCGCGAGGACAAGGGAGGTAAATTCGTGCCCCATGGGGAGGCCTGCAAACCGGACCCATTTATCCGCATCGCTCGCGCGGCGGATTATAAAACTGGGCTTGCGTTCGTGCGTTCCGTCAAACTGGGCCGAAACCATATTGTGCAGTTCGGCAATTTCGTTGAGCAACTCACGCGTTTTCGCGCTCTTTTCACTCTCATCAAGCGACGCGACAAGCTCCACGGGCTCGCGCAGATTGGCGAGATATTGCTTGAGCTGGGTCTGCATGTTCGCATCGAGCATACGGGCGTCCTTGATCGAATGGAGTTGGGCGGAGGATATTGGGAAAAGCCCGGGACCAAAATTGGGGGGATGGTCCCGGGCTTCCAGCGACCCGAGAAAACTCGGGCTCTTAGCTGATAAATTTAGATCTTGCCGACAAGGTCGAGCGAAGGAGCCAGCGCGTCGCTGCCTTCTTCCCACGCAGCCGGGCAGACCTGGCCGGGATTGGCGCGGACATATTGTGCGGCCTTGATCTTGCGGGTCAGTTCGTTGGCGTTTCGGCCTACACCTTCGCACGTGATTTCCATGATCTGGATTACACCATCCGGGTCAACAACGAATGTCGCACGGTCCGCAAGACCCATTTCTTCGCGCAGAACGTCGAAGTTCTTCGAGAGGGTGTGCAGCTGGTCGCCCAGGAACGGGAATTGCAGCTTGCCGATCTTCTCAGAGGTGTCGTGCCATGCCTTGTGGCTGAAATGCGTGTCGGTGCTGACGGCATAAACTTCGACGCCCATATCCTGAAGCATGGAATACTTTTCGCCCATGTCTTCAAGTTCGGTCGGGCACACAAAGGTAAAGTCCGCCGGGTAGAAGAAGAATACCGACCACTTGCCAACGAGGTCTTCATTGGTGACTTCGAAGAAATCTTTGCCCGCCTGAAACGCGGTTGCCTTGAACGGTTTGATGGTTGAACCGATGATACCCATTGCCTGATTGTCCTTTGATTGGGTTGAGAGGAATTCGTTCGCTTTTGCACATAATGTCTGCTGCGCCGCACAAAAGTGAAATTGTGCGATTGCGAAGATCGGAAATTTCAATCGTAAAAACGGGAACCCTCGCGATCGGTTCCAGAACGATTCTGTTGCATTTTGGGCGCAGTAGCGCAGCGTGCTCGGAAACAGCTCGCCGCACACGGTTAACGGGCCAGCCGCTGAAACGGTAACTCAATGTAAACTGTTCATCTGAGAGACAGGTTTCTCCGAACACGCCCCAAGCGCACTTTGCAACACATGCTTCTGAATGTCGCATCGGAAGCCATCGTGTCGAACCATAGGGGGTTCTGACAGCTTGTTTCGCATATTCTAGCGGGGCGGCCTTTGGGCCGCGAATGTGTGAATTGAGCTGTGATTGTTTGAAGGAGAATAACAATGAAATTCGCAAACACGCCAAGGTCGCTGGCTGTAATCGCCGCATTGACCTTGCCGCTTTCAGCCGGTGTCGCAGCCCAGGATCAGATCGAGGACGCAGACCGCGTCTTGACCACCGTCACCGGTTCACCGCCATCCGATCTTGCTGGTCTTGCGGAAGGTCCGGTGATCGAAGGCATCATTTCCGCCCGCAATGGCGAGCAGGTCCAGATCACCAAGGCGGACGGCACTGCTGAGGTCGTAACCGTTGGCACGGGAACCCAGATCCGCGCATCAGGCGGCTTTCTGGGACTTAACCGTAACGAGCTGGGCGCAGACGCGCTGCTCAATGGATTGCCGGTTGAAGTAAAGACCGTGCAATGGGCCAACCGCCTTGTCGCCAGCCGTATCGCGCTCAAGAACAAAGACCTCAAAACGGCAGCGATGATCCGCAATGGCACCAATCAGCGCTTTGGCCAGAACGAGGCTGCGATCCAGCAGAACGCGGCGGCTACCGAAGCACTGCGCGGACGCTTTGGCGATATTGACCAGTACAACATCAAGGGCACGACCAACGTGTACTTTGACACCGGAAAGTACAATCTGTCGGGCAATGCCCGCAACGAGCTGTGCTCGGCTGCGCAGGAAGCGGAAAGCATCGACAATGCGCTGCTGCTTGTCGTTGGCTACACCGATTCCACCGGTTCCTACGAGATCAATCAGGAGCTGAGCGAACGCCGCGCAGGCCGGGTTGTGAACTTCCTTCAGCAGCAGTGCGGCTGGAAGCCGTGGCGGATGTTGAGCCCGACCGGCATGGCAGATTCCGATCCGACCGCTGACAACAGCACCGCGGAAGGCAAAGCCCAGAACCGCCGGGTTGCCGTCAACATCCTTGTCAGCAAGAGCGTTGATGGCCTCTAAGGTCTGACCAATCGAAACAAGCGAAAGGGCGGGCAGCGATGTCCGTCCTTTTTCTTTGCCTCACCCCACCTGAGCGCGGTGCAGCATCTTCTGGTCCGCCAGCACCAGCGCCATCATCGCCTCGACCACCGGAGTGCCGCGGATGCCGACGCACGGGTCGTGGCGGCCCTTGGTGCGCACCTGCGTCGCCTCGCCGTCCGACGTGATCGAGTCCACCGGCGTCAGGATCGAGCTCGTCGGCTTGAACGCCACCCGGCACACGACCGGCTGTCCGGTCGAGATCCCGCCCGCCGTGCCGCCCGCATGGTTGCTCGCATAGACGGGCTTGCCGTCAGGGCTGGGGCTCATCGCATCAGCGTTCTGCTCTCCGGTCAGCCGCGCCGCCTCGAACCCGTCGCCAATCTCCACACCCTTGGTCGCGTTGATCGTCATCATCGCAGCGGCAAGGTCGCTGTCGAGCTTGCCATAGACCGGCGCGCCCCATCCGGCAGGCACGCCTGTCGCCACGCATTCGACCACCGCACCCAGCGACGATCCGTTCTTGCGGGCCATATCGACCAGCTCCTCCCAGCGCTTTGCAGCATCGGGATCAGGGCAGAAGAAGGGGTTGTTGCCGATCTCGCCATAGTCGATCTTGTCGCGGTCGATCGGATCGCCGCCAAGCTCGCATACGAAGCCGGTGATCGTCACTTCGGGGATGATCAGCCGCGCCACCGCGCCCGCCGCGACGCGAGCCGCAGTCTCCCGCGCGCTCGAGCGCCCGCCGCCGCGATAGTCGCGGATGCCGTATTTCGCATCATAGGTGTAATCGGCATGGCCCGGGCGATAGCTCTTCGCGATCTCCGAATAGTCCTTCGAACGCTGATCGGTGTTTGCGATCATCAGGTGGATGGGAGTTCCCGTCGTCACCTGCTCGCCCGCATCGTTATCGAACACGCCGGACATGATGCGCACCAGATCGGCTTCCTTGCGCTGGGTCGTGAACTTGCTGGTGCCTGGCTTCCGCGCATCCATGAAGGGCTGGATCTGCGCCTCGGTTAGCGGGAGACCCGGCGGGCACCCGTCGAGAACCGCGCCAAGGCCCGGTCCGTGGCTCTCGCCCCATGTGGTAAAGCGCAGAACGCGCCCGAAACTGTTGATGCTCATGGCAGTGCCACTTCTCCGATCACGGCCCGTTTGTCCACCATGCATTCGATGGCGGCTGCCCGTTTCGAGCCGAGAAGGCTGAGGGCGCGGCTGGCTCGGTTCGTCGCTCGTGAAGCACGGTTGGAACACATGGAACACTGTCCTGGGAATGAAATCCGCTCGATCACAAAAGGCCAGTTCAATCGGTCAATCCGATCAGTCGATCGTCGAAGGAAAAGGGAGGATTGCGTCATGCGCTTTGACATAGCGTCTGCACGCGGCGTAGGAAATCGCACAAGGCGCCAGAATCGCGTCCCTGCCATCCTGAGCGATTATCGGTCGCGAAGCGACCGCCAGGTCGCGTGAGCGAGGATTTCGCAGCGCGGATGCGCTGCGGACAACAATAACGCTCCCTCTGGCAAGTCGCGCGTGTTTCCTCCAAGAACAAACCGCGCTCAAACAGCGAAGCGGTGGCGCAGAGAGAAACCTATGATTGCAAAGCTATCGGGCAGACTGGACGAAACGGGCGAGGACTGGGCCATCGTCGATGTGCAAGGCGTCGGCTATCTCGTCCATTGCTCTGCCCGCACGCTCTCCGCGCTGGGCGAGGTGGGTGAGGGGTGCACCGTGCACACCGATATGCAGGTGAGCGAGAATGATATGCGCCTGCTCGGCTTTGCCGAAAGCGCCGAGCGCGACTGGTTCCGGCTGCTCACACAGGTGCAGGGCGTGGGGAGCAAGGTCGGCCTCGCGATCCTTTCCGCGCTCTCGACCGGAGAACTGCGCGATGCGTGCGCGGCGGGCGATGCGGCAAGCGTGGCGCGGGCGAACGGCGTGGGGCCGAAGCT
>CALLQC010000154.1 GCA_938015255.1 uncultured Erythrobacter sp. | reverse complement strand
GATTACGTCGAGACGAATTTCAACCGGGCAACCAACGCAATGCGTCAGCCCGGTTCATCATGGAAACTGTTTGTCTACCTTGCCGCGCTCGAAGCTGGATATATCCCGACCGATACCGTTCGCGATGTGCCGGTTGAGATCGATGGTTGGCGGCCGCGCAATTCCAACGGGCGCAATATCGGTGAAACCAGCCTCAGGACATCATTTGCCCTTTCGATCAACACAGTCGCCGCGCAGTTGGGTAACGAGGTCGGGTACGGCACTGTTGCATCCATGGCGCGGCGGTTTGGCATAACTTCGCCGGTTTCAACCTTTCCTTCGATGGTGCTTGGTTCTTCGGAGGTTCGTCTGCTGGAAATGACGCGGGCCTTTGGTTCGATTTCCGCGAGAGGAATGGCGATTGAACCGTATGGCATTACCAAGGTTACGACAGCTTCGGGTGAGCTGCTCTACGAGCGCAAGAAGCCGCGCGATACGGCGCTGGTGCCCGACTATGTGGCCGCCGGTATGACCGATTTACTGCAAGCTGCCGTGCAGACAGGAACCGGGCGAGCAGCCCAAATTGGCCGTCCTGTCGCAGGGAAGACTGGCACAACAAGTTCGAACAAGGATGGCTGGTTCGTCGGCTTTTCTTCAGGAATTACCACGGGCGTGTGGATGGGCCGCGATGATGCGAAGGCGGTGCCGGGTCTTCAGGGTGGCCGGGCGCCGGCGCAAGCATTTGCCGCCTATATGCGTTACGCCGTGAAGGACCGTGCGGTGGAGCAATTCAGCACCGAGCTTAATCTGCCGGAATGGCGGCTCGAGCCGGATGAGGAATATCTCTACGGCGACCCAGACGATTATTACTTTATCGATGAGGACGGCAATCTGGTTGAGCCGGGCCGTCGCGACCCATCTGGGGACGGGCTCGATCCTGGAGGTGAAAACAGCGATGCGCCATTCGATCAGGGGCGTATTGCACCACCAGAAGTAGAACCGCCAACCGCTGTCAGCGAAGACTTTCTCGAGCGCGCGACAGGGGGAGAATTGCCTGGCGAGCGAAGATCGCAACCACGCCCTCCGCCTCCACCGCCGCGCGAGTAAGCGTCAGAGCGACGGCATAGTATAATGGACAAAGAGAAAGGGCGCCGGTGGTTAAGCCGGCGCCCTTTTTCGTGATATTTACCGTGTGTGCCCGATCAGCGAAGCCGGATTGGCAGGAAGCGTGGCGGCGTGCCGGGGCGCTGAATGCGCAGAAGAACCGCGTCGCGATCGTCTGCCTCTGCTGCGGCAATGGCCTCGCGCAGGTCTTCGATCGTCGAAACGGCCTGATACTGCGCTGACAGGATAATATCACCGCGACGCAGCCCTTTGCGGCCTGCATCCGAATTCGGATCAACCTGGCCGATGACCAGACCACCTGTTTCCGGATCAACGCGCAGCGAACGCGCGATCTGCGGTGTCATTTCGAGCACTTGCAGACCGAGTTTTTCGGCGATTTCGGTATCTGTATCTTCTGGATCCATCGGTTCTTCCGAGTTCGGATCGAATGTCTGCTGGCTTTGCAGAAGTTCTTCTTCGCTCGGGCGGCGGCCCAAAGTGGCAGTCAATTCAAGTTCCCGGCCTTCGCGCAGGATAGTGATCGGAATGCTTGTGCCAGGTGTAAGGTTCGCCACAAGGAAGGACACCGACTGTTCGGAGGTCACGTCACGTCCGTTGATCGCGGTGACGATATCGCCCGCGCGCAGACCCGCACGCGACGCAGCACTGTCATCCTGTACATTCTGAATAATTTCCCCGCGATTACGCTGGAGACCCAGCGAATCCGCGAGATCATCATTCATCGGTTCAAGCCCGACACCCAGGAAGCCGCGCTCGATTTCCTGACCGTCCTTGAGCTGTTCGACAATCGGCGCAGCAATTTCGGAAGGGATCGCAAAGCCGATGCCCACACTGCCGCCTGATGGCGAGAATATCGCGTTGTTGATGCCGATCACATTACCCTGCATGTCAAACAGGGGACCGCCTGAATTGCCTCGGTTGATGCTTGCATCGGTCTGAATGTAGCGATCATAGGCACCGCCCTGACCGGTATTGCGATAGACCGCTGATACGATACCGCTCGTGACAGTTCCGCCCAGGCCGAAGGGATTGCCGATCGCAACCACCCATTCGCCGACGCGGGTACGAGCGGAGTCGCCAAACTTTACGAACGGGAATGTTCGGTTTGCCTTGATTTTCAGAACGGCGAGGTCGGAAGACGCATCGGCGCCGATCAGGTCAGCTTCGTACTCCGTGCCGTCAGGCATGGTAACCGTGATCTCTTCGAGTGTCGCGCGGTTGTTCGGCGACACCACGTGATTGTTTGTCACCACAAAACCATCAGCCGAAATTATAAAACCGCTGCCGAGGGACTGCGCTTCGCGTGTTTGCGGTTGCTCAGGTTGGCCGCGCCGCCGGTTGAACAGCTCTGCAAACGGTGTTCCTTGGAAGGGGTTGCGGTTCTGCACCTGCACACGCTGCCGCGTCGCGATGTTCACAACCGCGGGCTGGAGCTGCTCGGTTAGGTCTGCAAAGCTTGCCGGAGCGCCTGAGCGAGGTACGACATTGCTCATCACACTGGTGTCGTTTTGCGCAACCTGTGCACCGGCCGGATATCCGGTCATCAGGGAAACCGCCGCACCGCCAACCAGCAGCGCACTCGTCAGTCCGTATACATACCGCACGTTGTTCACGTCCTCTTGTTCCTTTTCTTGTTCCCGTAACGAAGGAGCCGGTCAGCTCGTTCCGCGATGGGGCCTTGCATTAAGTTACGGTCTGACAATGTGCCCAGACGCACTTAACCGCGATTGAACACGCTTGTAGTCGGTAGCGCCGCATCAACGGTTCGTCGGACTGGCAATAGCCGTGTCTCAATGCCGCCGCGAGGATCAGCGCCGGCCCTGGAACTGGCGCAGATATTCATTGTCAGACGATATGATAATTGAACTTTCACCGCGACCCTCACCGCGGGCGAAGCTTTGCTCATAGCTCTGCATCGCGCGGTAGAAATCGTAAAACCCCGCATCTTTGCCAAAAGCCTGGGCATAGATGCGCGCGGCCTCTGCATCGGCCTCAGCGCGGATAATCCGAGCATCGCGGGTGCCTGCTGCCCGGATTGTAAGCGCTTCACGCGCACGATCCGATTTCATCCGCTCAAATGCCGATTCTAGCGGGCGTCCTTCGGGAAGGTCTGTCCGCTTGATCTGAACGTCGATGACTTCAGCCCCATACTGGCGCGCTTCGCGGTCAAGGTTCGCACGCACATTTGCCAGCGCAGTGCCGCGTTCAGCGGTCAACATCGCAGAGAACGTACGGCGGCCCAGTTCCTGTCGCAGCGCGGAGTTGAGGATCGGTTCAAGCGCGACACGCACGCCCTCTGTCGTACCTGCGCGCTCGACCATGCGGATCGGATCGACGATACGGAAACGGGCATAGGCATTGACCAGCAGACGCTGCTGGTCATTCGACAGCACTTCCTCGTCCGTCATGTCGAGATCCAGAACCCGTTTCTCGATCATACGCACTGTGTCGATCAGAGGAACGCGGAACTTCAGGCCGGGGCCAACATCGCTGCCCGGACGGTTATAGACATAAACGGGATTACCCGCACGGATCACAACGGCTTGCTCTTCCTCGTTCACGACAAATGCGCTCATGAAGAAACCGATCACGAGCAGTGCGGCAGCGATGACCGCGATGCGGTAATTGTTCCAGATGTTTTCCATCGTTACTGCCCCTGCTGATTGGGTTGCACGGTGATTTCGGGCTGAGTCGCAGATGCTGTGGCGCGCCGACGAATTTCAGGGAGCGGCAAGTAGGGGGTTACTCCCTCCGCCTCGATGATTGTCTTGTCGTTCTGGGCAAGCACCTTTTCCATTGCCTCATAGTAAAGGCGCTGCCGGGTGACCTGCGGCGCAAGGCGATATTGCTCGTAAACCTTGTCGAATGCTTCGGCTTCACCTTCGGCGGTTGCCAGCACCTGCTGCGCATATCCTCGTGCCTGGTTGCGTGCGGCATCGGCGTTCTGTTCGGCGACCGAAACGTCACGGAAAGCTTCGACGACGTCGCTTGGCGGGTCAGCCTTCTCAATTTCGACACCAAGCACCTGAATGCCAGCCCCGTATTCATCAAGCGTGCGCTGCATACGTTCACGCACCGCCAGCTGGATGTCCGCGCGGCCCGAGCCAGTGAACGTGTCATCCAGCGTTTTTTCCGCGACAGATGCACGCATTGCGGCCTCTGCGACTTCGCTCACGGTCTCTGCTGGCTCGACCAGGCGGAATTTGAAATTCTCAAGATCGGCAATGTTCCAGCGCACGATATAACTGAGATCGACAAGGTTCTGGTCCCCTGTCAGGATCAGTTTCGCGCTTTCACCAGAGCTGGGAATATTGACAACGCGCGCCATTTCCACGTCTTCAATGTCAATCGTCTCGATCGGCCACGGCGCGGTGAACTGGAGGCCGGAATCGAGCGTCCGGGTATAGGTGCCAAGCGTTTTTACGACGCCTTTTTCGCCCGGTTGGATCAGATGCATGCTCGAAACCAGAATACCGATGCCGATTATGCCGACCATGACGACAGGAAGCCAGCTGCCACCACCGGGTCGCTCCGGCATTCGGAAGCCTGCACCACCTCCGCCAGACCCGCCCCGCCGAGGGCCTTCGGGGCCGCGGTTTTTGAAAATATCCTCGATACTAGCAGAGCGACGCTTGCCGCTGTCCGAGCCGCCGCCGGGCAGCCATGGATTGCGAGGCCCGTCAGGCTTAGCGCCATCTTCCGGCTTATCGGATGAAGGCGCATTGTCCCCTTCGTCCTTGCGCCCGGGTTTGCCCCAGGGGTTTTTTCCGGCCATCGCCAGGATGCCAGTTCCCTTATCGGGGGAGGCCATACCAAAGCGCTCTTTGAAACGATCAAAAATCTGCATAACTCCCTTATAGGGACGCAATATCGGAAAAACAGGGGTCGATGTTGCGAATTTGGTGTTAGAGGCTCTTAGCCATGAATGAAGGTGAAAATCCGCAAGCGATCGAAGCACGTCTTCGCGCAGCCATGCCCGACAAGATCGAAAGCCGGGTTCAATCGGCGCGCCTTGCGGGCGGACGTGCAATCATTGTTGCGGATGCGGGCGATATGCGCGTGGAGGAGCGCGAAGTGCTCGAAATCGCCTACAAGCAGGCACTTCAGGGCGTTCAGGGAGTGGAAGAGGTTCGGGTCGCGCTTGTTGCCGAGCGAAAGCGCGCGCGAATAATCGCCATCGGATCGGGTAAGGGCGGCGTTGGAAAATCGACGCTGACGACTAATATTGCGGTCGCTTTGGCGCGGCAAGGTCACAAGGTCGGCGTGATTGACGGTGACATTTACGGCCCATCCCAGCCAAAGCTGCTGGCGACAGAAGGCCAGAAACCCGAAACAAGCGGCGAAAAGTTGGTGCCGATTGACAGCAAGCATGGGGTGAAGGTGCTTTCAATGGGGCAGATGGTGCCCAATGGTAAAGCGCTCGCATGGCGCGGCCCGATGGCGGGTAAAGCGCTTGGGCAGCTTGTCGATGCGGACTGGGGCGATACCGATCTGCTGTTGATCGATCTGCCGCCGGGTACGGGCGATGTGCAGCTTTCCATGATGGCGGACAGCAAACCGGATGGCGCAGTGCTTGTGTCCACGCCTCAGGATCTTGCTTTGATCGATGCGGCGCGCGCCGGACAGCTGTTTGAACAGGGCGAGGTGCCGATTATCGGCCTGGTTGAGAACATGGCCGGGTATGAATGCCCGCATTGCGGCGAGGTTAGCGACCCATTCGGTTCGGGCGGGGTCGAAAAGTTTGCCCACGCGCTCGAGATACCGTTTTTGGGCCGGGTGCCGCTCCGTATCGAGACGCGTCTTGCCGGGGATGCCGGGGAGCCGCCAGCGGCAAAGGACGATGAAGGCGCGCTGCCATTCAATGCCATTGCGCAGCGGATCGCCGCATGGCTGAGCGGCGAGGCATTCTGAACCGATGCAGGTGACGCGGCGCGGAATGATGGCAGGGGCGGCGGTCGGCGGCGGCTTGCTGGTCGCGTGGTATCTGATGCCGCGCCGCTATCCCAACCCCCTGGTGCCAGCGCGCGGCGAACACGTTTTTGATGCCTGGCTGAAAGTCGCTGAGGACGGTGTGGTGACTGTGGCCGTTCCCCAGCTTGAAATGGGACAGGGTGTAACAACGCTGCTTGCTCAGATCGTGGCCCAGGAATTAGGGGCTGATTGGCGTCAGGTGGCGGTCGAACCTGCACCTGTTTCTGGCGCCTACGCCAACATCCCGCTTGCTGCCCGATGGATGCCGATGTGGGCTCATGTTGGTGCGGGCCTGAGCGAAACGAGTGATGATCTGCTGACCGAGAGGTTCGCCGGAGAAAACCGTTTCACCGCCACCGCCGATGGCACATCTGTAATAGCGCACGAAACGCCATGCCGGGCGGCTGCCGCTGCTGCCCGCGCGATGCTGGCCGAGGAGGCGGCTGAACGCTGGGGCGTATCCTGGGAAGAATGCGTGGTGCAGGGCGGCATAGTCTCGCAGGGCGAAAATCAGGCCACTTTTGGCGAGTTGGCCGCTGGCGCTGCCGAGCGGACCCCACCTGACCCGGCACCCCTGCTGCCAGAATTGCCTCCGTCAGAAACGCCCTCTGAAATAGCTGACGCGCCGCCGGCCTATCCCCGCCTTGATCTACCATCGAAGGTTGATGGGTCTTACCTTTTTGCAAGCGATGTTCGCTTGCCCGGCATGGTGTTTGCCGCGATCCGGCACGGGCCGAACGATGGCGGTGAGCTGACAAGTTTCGAAGCAGACTCCGCCGCTCGCATACCCGGTGTGGTGGGTGCGGTGAAGTCAAAACGCTGGCTAGCTGCCGCGGCGAACACTTGGTGGACGGCGAACAAGGCTCTTGATGCAATGAAGCCGCAATTTCGTGCGCAGTTTCCAGTCAACAGTGAGGACATCGCTGGCCGTTTGGGTACCATGGTCGATGGCGGCGCTGCCTTTCGCATTGCCGAAACCGGGTTTGGCGAAGAGGGGATGACCCGCGTCGATTTGGCGCGGCGATACGAGGTCGAACCTGCACCTGCAGCGCCGCTCGAAACGGCGAGCGCGGTCGCCCGGTATCAGGGAGGACGGCTTGAAATTTGGATCGCCAGCCAGGCGCCCGAGCAGGCGCGCAAGGCGGCTGCGCGGGCAATCGGGATAGCGACCGAGGATGTTGCGCTTTATCCGATGCCTGCAGGAGGCAGTTTCGATGCGCGGCTGGAGCATGATCATGCGATTGAGATCGCAATTATCGCAAAAGAGCTCGCGAGGCCGGTCCAACTGACCTGGTCCCGGCGCGAGGAGATGACCCACGCGCGCCCGCGTACGCCAGCATACGTTCTGGTCGGAGCCCAGGCCTCGCAGGCAAATGAAGGTGCCGTGGACGCGCTCCGGGTCAGAATTGCATGTCCGCCCGCTACGCATGAATTCGGGGAACGGCTGTTTAACAATCGGACAGCAGCAGCGGCGGTGCGTGAGAGCAGTGAAAAGAAGGATGCGCTCGCCTGTGAAGGTGCCGTTCCTGCTTACCGTGTGCCCAGCGTTGTCGTTGAACTTATCCCGACAGAGATCGGTCTGCCTGTTGGCCGGGTGCGCGGGAACGCCAACAGCTACACTGCCTTTGCCATTGAGAGCTTTATCGATGAACTGGCGGCGAAATACGGGCGCGAGCCGCTGTCATACCGTATTTCAATGATGGGCGACGATATCCGGATGGCCACCTGTCTCCAGCGTGCGGCGCAAATGGCCGAGTGGGATGGCGGTGTCGATCGTAGCGGTCAGGGGGTGGCGTGCCACCGGATCGGCGACGCAGCAACTGGCGGGCGGATCGCGTGTATTGCAACGGCCCGACCCGGCGAAGGCGGTGTGCGCGTCGCAAGACTAAGCGCAGCAGTCGATATTGGACGCATCATCAATCCGGACATAGCCCGCCAGCAAATAGAGGGCGGGCTGATTTTCGGTATTGGAATTGCGCTTGGCAATGCACTGCGGTTTCGCGCTGGCTTGCCCGAAAGCTTTGATTATGCGGCGTTGGGCCTGCCGACTATCAGCGATTGCCCCGAAATCGACATCGCATTTGTTTCCAGTGAAGCGGCACCGGCTGATCCGGGAGAACTGGGCGCGGTGGTAGCCCCGCCGGCTATTGCCAATGCGCTGTTTTCTGCCACAGGCTTGAGATTGCGGCGTCTGCCCCTACTTTCAGGCGGGATCTAAACGCTTGCTTACCCGGCTCCGCCGGTAGCAATCACAACGCGAAGGATAGAATTCGCCGCTCTGGCGTTAGATCACGATGACCTGGCAACCCCAGCGCCTTTCCAACGAACACCCGCCGGTCAAGAGCGGATCAATCGGCGTTTTGCTGGTCAACCTGGGCACGCCCGATGCGCCGGATCCAAAATCGGTCAAGCGGTATCTCAAACAGTTTCTTTCTGATCCGCGGGTGATCGAAATTCCCAAAATCGCCTGGCAGCCGATCCTGCGCGGCATAATCCTCAATACCCGCCCGCAAAAGAGCGCAGAAGCCTATGCAAAGGTCTGGACCGACCGCGGTTCGCCTTTGGCCGATATAACTGCGCGTCAGGCTGAAGCAATCGCCGGTGAGCTGGGCGAAAATGTGATCGTCGATTACGCGATGCGGTATGGATCGCCTGCAATCGAGCAGAGACTCAAGGAGCTAACAGAAAAAGGCTGCGACCGCATTCTGATCGCACCGATGTATCCGCAATACTGTGCAGCGACCACAGCGACCGTGTTTGACGAGGTGGCCCGAGTAATGGGCGAGCTGAGATGGCAACCGGCCTTGCGATTTGTGCCGCCCTATCATGACGATGAACTCTATCTTGATGCCCTTGCCGAAGATCTGACACGGCAGGTCAAGGCAATTTCTTTCAAGCCTGAAGTCATGCTGATGAGCTTTCATGGCATGCCGCAGCGCACGCTCGAATTGGGTGATCCGTATCATTGCCATTGTCAGAAAACCGCGCGGCTGCTGCGCGAGAAACTGACGGATCGTCAGGAGTTTGCAGGTGTGCGGTTTGAGACTACATTCCAGTCACGCTTCGGCCCGGCACAGTGGCTCGAACCGGCGACGGACGACACGCTGGTCGCCGAAGGCGAAAAAGGGACCAAGCGTCTGGTGGTTGCCGCCCCTGGCTTTGCTGCCGACTGTGTTGAGACGCTGGAGGAGCTTGCGCTGGAAGGGCGCGATGAATTCCTGGAAGCGGGCGGCGAAAAATACCAAGTACTTGATTGCCTGAATGTCAGCAAAGCAGGCGTAACCATGATCGAATCGATGATCCGGCGGGAGCTTTCCGGCTGGATTTGAGTACGGGTCTCGTTTAATCGACAGCCAGTTGTTAATCCGAACTCGATATGGATACCGTCATCATGGCTACCCACGCGCAAATGCCCGCCGAAGATGCTCCATTCGATCATTGGGGAGATGGTATACCCAGTGACGATGCACTTTCGCACATTCCTGGCGAGGCAGGATGGCCGATTGTTGGCAACACGTTCAAGCAATTGGCAGATCCGCATGCCTTTACCAGCCGGATGGTGGATACATATGGCAAGGTCTACAAGACGCATGCTTTCGGTGGCTGGAACATCGCGCTGATTGGTGCTGAAGCAAACGAACTGGTGCTGTTCAACCGGGACAAGATTTTCTCGAGCGAACAGGGCTGGGGGCCCGTCCTCGATCAGCTGTTTCCGCGCGGCTTGATGTTAATCGATTTCGATCACCACCGCATCGATCGCCGCGCGCTTTCGATTGCGTTCAAGCCTGGCCCGATGCGGCATTATTCAGGATCGCTCAACGCGGGTATCGCGCGCGAGGTTGATGGCTGGGCAGGTCCAATGGAATTCTACCCCGCGATCAAGAAACTGACGCTGGATCTTGCAGCCGATAGCTTTCTTGGCATTCCCTGGGGCCCGGAAGCGGACAAGATCAATGTCGCTTTCGTGGATATGGTTCAGGCGTCGGTTGCCCCGATCCGAAAGCCGCTGCCGTTTACGAAGATGAAAAAAGGCGTCGATGGTCGGGCCTTTATGGTCGATTTTCTGACGCGGGAGACGAAACGTCGCCGCGCAGAAGGCGGCGGGCAGGACATGTTCAGCCAGTTTGCCACTGCGACCCGCGAAGATGGATCGCTGTTACCGGTTGATCAGGTCGTCGACCACATGAGCTTCTTGTTGATGGCAGCGCATGACACAATAACATCATCGGCAACCTCGATGATTTATCAGCTCGCGAAAAACCCGCTGTGGCAGGAAAAGCTGCGGGAGGAAATTCTCGCTGTGACGGGTGGTCCTGATGGTGATGGTGCGGCCCGGCCCCTGGATTATGACGATATGGGCAAGCTTGAGCTGACAGAAATGGCGTTCAAGGAAGCGCTTAGGATGATCCCGCCGGTCCCATCAATGCCGCGCCGTGCGCTCAAGAGCTTCGAATATGAAGGTTACACTATTCCCGCCGGCGCGCATGTCGGGATCAACATCTATTGGACCCACCATTCGGAGGAGTATTGGGACAATCCCTTCACTTTCGATCCGATGCGATTCACGCCGGACAAGGTCAAGGCAAGGCACAAATATGCCTGGGTTCCCTTCGGCGGTGGCGCGCATATGTGTTTGGGCCTGCACTTCGCCTACATGCAGATCAAGGTCTTGATGGCGCAGCTGTTGCAGCGTTACCGGATCGAGGTGGCAGACGGGTATGATCCCGACTGGCAAGCCTGGCCCATTCCCCAACCAAAAGATGGGCTCAAGGTGACGTTCACGCGCTTGTAATTTGCCGCGCTTCCCGATTTGCCGCCTTCTAAAAGTCCCACGCAATCCCTTCTCGTTCCCAATCTCCGTAGCGGGTGGGGGAAAGTTCGCGCGGCTCGTCTTTCAGCGGGTCCACCGCTTTGGGTTGGGGCGGTGGTTCGTTTGTCCAGTGGGACGGCTTCTTGAAGTTCTTGGCGGCGTCTGATTTCTGTTTAGTCATTGCAACTTATCAATGCGCGAGCTGGCGCTTGGTTTCAATGTTGGTATGGGCTGTTGCACGATGCCAGTAGCACCCGGATTTCCTGCGCGCCGCGCCGCGCTCAAATTGCTCGATGCGGTCCTGCGCCGTGGCGAAACACTGGAACAGGCCGAAAAGGCTGCTTTGCAGGGAGTGGACGGGCCAGCTGACCGCGCTCTGGCCCGGGCAATAACCGGTGAGACGCTGCGCTGGCTCACTGATCTTGATGCCCTGATAGATAGCGCGACGAAAAAGCGCCTTCCCGATGATGCGAAGCCGCGCAGCGTCTTGCGCCTGATGCTCGCGCAGACATTACGGCTTGATACGCCAGCCCACGCGGTGATTGCTACCGGATTGCCGCTGCTAAGCGGTGGGCCTCGGCGTCTGGCGCATGGCGTGTTTTCGACTCTGGTAAAGCGAGAGGCGGCGCTGCCGGACATGCCGACGCTGGGCGATGCCGTGCTCAGCCGGTGGGAAGGTCGCGCGGCTGAGATCGCCCCGGGACTGATCGATCCGCCAGAAGTCGATCTGGCGCTCACGGATGCAGTCGAAACAGACGCGCGGGCTGTAGAAATGGGAGGGGTGAGCCTTGCGTACGGCCATGTTCGCCTGCCGCGTGGTACTCCGATCGACAGGCTGCCCGGCTACGCCGAGGGCGCATGGTGGGTACAGGATATAGCGGCGCAGATTGCCCCAAGCCTGCTCGGGCAGGGCGAGGGTAAGCGCGCTCTAGATCTGTGCGCCGCGCCGGGCGGAAAGACGCTCGCTCTGGCCGCGCGAGGCTGGAATGTCACGGCGCTCGACATCAGCGGGAAACGTTTGGAAATGCTGCGCGACAATCTTAAACGGACCGGGCTTGAGGCCGAGGTCGTGAAGGCCAATGCGGTAACCTATCACCCTGCCAAGCAATTTGACGCAATACTGCTCGATGCGCCTTGCACCGCGACCGGGACTTGCCGACGCCATCCGGACGTTTTGCACCGGATTGGACCGCGCCAGATTGGCGAGATGATCGAAATTCAGCAATCGCTGATCATGAAAGCGGCCGATTGGCTGCCCGTTGGTGCAACGTTTGTCTACGCGGTCTGTTCGCTTGAGTGCGAAGAGGGTGAAGAGCAGGCAGCGTGGGTCAATGACAATTTCGATCTGGAACCCGTGCCAGTCTCATCTGAAGAACTGCCTGAGGGGATTGAACCGACGGCTGAAGGTTGGGTCCGGACCCATCCGGGAATGCTCGCAAACGAAGGCGGGCTCGATGGGTTCTTTATCGCGCGGTGGCGAAAGGTTTAGGGCTGAGTGCCCTGCTCGTCGCTATAGCGAAGTGTAATCCGTGCACATCGCCGCTCCAATTGCGACAAATCGATCATCATCTCACTTTCGGAAAAATCTGAGACTGACATCGCGAACGGAGTGCCCAGCTCGATATAGCGGTTAAGCTCCATTTCACCGCCGGATACGACTGGGTTGGTGCTACCGGTGAGCAGGCAAAGAGCCTGGCGTGCGGCCTCTATCATATGCACCGAATTGACGTGATCACCCGATCCGCCCAGCATCGGATTTGCTGGCGGCAAGCCGTTTTCTGGCGAAATCAGGGCCAGAAAGGATTGATCTGCGCCTTCCGGGTCAAAGCCTATCAGCGGATGTTCCAAAGGGCCTAGCCCCAGAGCATCGCGCGATGCAAAATCAGGCAGTTCGGTGGGGCGTGTCGCTTTTGCCCGTTCTTTGGCTTTGCTGCGCCATTCTTCGAAATTCCGGTTGCGAAAAACCACTCCGCGTCCGCGCATTGTTACAATGGCCTGATCGCTCGCATCGAAAAGCGTGACCAGGTAGTTTTCGTTATCACTTTGAACCTCGCGCGAATAATGGCCGCGGATCGCATGGCCATCCGCTGGTCTGTGGCAGGTCCATTGCGTCCATGTGAGGGCTGACCATTGTCCATCTTCCATTGCGCCGAGCGCCAGAATTGCGCCGACGCTCGTCCAGAAATTCTGTGCCTGTACGGTTATCGGATGGTGCGGTCCCAAAACAAGCCACGGCCATTTCTGAATGTCTTGAGAGCAGGCAAACTCAACCGTCCCATCGTCCAGGACAACATGATCACTGGTGTAAGAGTTGACGAATTGCCGGGCCATATTCGCGGTCCGGACTAACTCTTGGCGTATTTCTGGAAACTCTTGCGCAGTTTCATGATCTTCGGAGGGATGACGGCGAGGCAATAGGGGTTTCGCTGCCCTTCGCCGTCCCAATATTCCTGATGATAATCCTCGGCCGGAAACCATTGCGCTGTCTGTTCGCCGCCGGCGAGCCCTTCGATCGTGGTGACGGCCATCTTGCCGTTTTCTGCGTTCCAGCGCCCGATGGCCTTTTCTGCCTCCTCGCCCTGCTGGTCCGACAGTGGAAAGATTGCGCTGCGATATTGCGTTCCGATGTCGTTGCCCTGGCGATTGAGCTGGGTTGGATCATGCGTTCCCAGGAAAACATCATAGATTTCGGGCAGCGTGATCTGTTCGGGATCGAAAGTTACGCGAATACCCTCCGCATGCCCGGTGGTGCCAGTGCAGACTTCCTTATAGGTCGGTTCGGCCTTGGTGCCGCCAATATATCCGCTTTCGACCTCGCTTACGCCGATCACGTCGCGGAACACCGCTTCGGTGCACCAGAAGCACCCGCCCGCAATAATTGCTTGTTCCATGACTTTTGGTCTCCTCTATTCGATAAGCGACATAGGAACACCGACGGGTTTTGCCAGCCTTCGTTTTCACCGGTTTGCGAATGTGCGCTTACAGCGTAAGGACGTTTGGCAAATTTCAGGTAGAAGAGAGGACCCCTGCTCATGACTAAGCTTCGTCTTGCATCGCTTACTGTATTCGCCAGCGCCGCAACTTTCGCCGTCGCTACGCCGCTCATCGCGGACGATCACTCTGCTTCAACGCCGACGCTTGAAGAGGTGCTTGCGCACGAGCGCCGTGATGACGACCGCGCGCGTGACCAATATCGCAATCCGGCAGAGACGTTGGCCTTCTTTCAGGTCGAGCCGACCATGACAGTGGCCGAATACGGCCCAGGCGGTGCGTGGTATACGCGTGTGCTGGCGCCATGGATCATGCCGCAAGGCAAATACATCGCCTTTAACGGGGACAGCGATGCCCGAACCTACAACAACCGCGCACAAGAGGCGCGTGCCAAAGCATGGACCGAAAATTTCAAAAAGGGCCTGGTCGAGGCGTCCGGGATGGGAGAGGACGCCGCCCACGCCTTCGAAATCGATGAAATGCCAGAAGATGTCGAAGGCACGGTCGACCGGGTGCTGATCTTCCGCTCAATGCACGGTCTTGCCAATAGCAATACGGCTGACGATGTGCTGGATGCCGCCTACAAAATGCTGAAACCGGATGGCATGGTCGGCGTGGTGCAACACCGCGCACCGGCGGATGCCAAGTTCTCAGACTATTCGCCAGCCCCTGGCTATATCAAGAAAGAACAGGTTGTTGCGATCTTTGCAGCAAACGGTTTTGAGCTTGTTGGCGAAAGCGAAGTGAACGCCAATCCGAAAGACCCGGCAAATTGGGAGGGCGGTGTCTGGACGCTTCCCCCCGTGCTGCGTTACGGCGATCAGGACCGGGATCGGTACCTCGCCATCGGTGAAAGCGACCGGATGACGCTGCTTTTCAAGAAAGCCGACTGACCAAGCCGGACTTTTCAAAACGGCTGACTAGGCGTAACGGGCGGCGCATGAGCATACTCACTGTCGCCGCCCTACAACTCGCCCTTGGCCGCAGCGATGAAGCGGAAAACATCGCTGCTGTGTCCGCACTGGTTGAACAGGCCGCTGCGCGCGGGGCGCAGCTCATTCTTCCGCCAGAGCTGTTTTCCGGGCCCTATTTTTGCCGAGAGGAAGACGAGGCCCTGTTCGCGCTTGCACGGCCCACAGCCGAGCATCCCAGTGTAATTGCCATGCAGGGCCTGGCCGCCAGGTTGAACGTGGCGATCCCGACCAGTTTCTTTGAGCGCGACGGGCATCACTATTACAACACGCTCGCGATGATCGGCCCGGATGGGGCGATTATGGGCACGTACCGTAAAAGCCACATTCCTGATGGCCCTGGCTATGAGGAAAAATTCTATTTCCGACCGGGTAACGGTAGCTTCAAGGTCTGGGATGTCTTCGGGTGCCGGATAGGCATCGGCATTTGCTGGGACCAGTGGTATCCCGAATGCGCGCGGGTCATGGCGCTTAAAGGTGCTGAGGTGCTTCTTTATCCAACCGCAATCGGTTCCGAACCATATGACGCCGATCTCGATACCAGCCGGATGTGGCGCCGGGCGATGATTGGCCATGCGGTATCAAACTGCATGCCTGTCGTAGCAGCGAACAGGATCGGAGCAGAAGGCCCCGAAGGCGAGCAGAGATTTTACGGCCACTCGTTCATTTCCGACGAATGGGGTGACCTGGCCCAGGAATTCGGTGCGGCAGAAGAAGGCGTGCTGGTGGCTACACTTGATCTTGCCCGCGCGGCTAAGCACCGCGCGGGGATGGGGTTCTTTCGCGATCGCCGCCCGCAGCTTTACGGCCGGATCGCGGAAGACATCTGAGCGCGAATATGAGCAGCGCCTATCTTGTCGCGCTGGGATCCAACCGGCGGCACCACATCTATGGGCTGCCGCGGGAGGTGGTGCGCGCCGCGATGGAAGAGCTGGCAGCGCTGGGGACCGTGACCGCGCGTTCGCCGGTCTTCACGACTCCGCCTCTGGGTCCGGCTGAGCGCCGCTTTGCCAATGCTGCAATCGTACTGGAGAGCGAATACGATCCGCCGTCACTGCTCGCCGGGCTGAAAAGAATGGAACATTCTTTCGGTAGACGGCGCGGGCGGCGCTGGGGAGACCGGGTGCTGGATCTCGACATCATATTGTGGAGCGGGGGAAAGTGGCGTGATCGCACGCTGACCATCCCTCACAATGCGTTCCGCAATCGGCGATTTGTCCTCGCTCCGGCTGTATCAATTGCGCCTGATTGGCGTGATCCGGTGAGCGGGCGAACAATCGCGCAATTGGCGGCCACGAAATAGTCGCAGGAATCACGAACGCCCGGAGCGCAAGATGCGTCCGGGCGTTCACGAAAGTTCGCCAGATTGGGTCGATTAGGCAGCGAGCTTCCGGCGGCGGCGGCGGCCAAAGCCGAGCGCTGCAAGAGCAAGTGCGAGTAGACCAACCACGCCTGGTGCCGGAACATCAACAACCCGGTAGGAGCCAATCGTGCGGACGTAATCGCCGGCGATCACAGGGTCTCCCCACCAAGACCAAAGGTTGATGCGGCCATCCCCGTATCCTTTGATCATCCAGTCATGGTAGCGAGTGCCATTGGTCCGTGTCGGTGTGTAATCGACGCCGCGGATAGTGCGGGTGCCGGTCATTGTCGTCAGCAAACTGCTGAAGTTCGGCGTTGCTCCACCCAGAAAATCTCCAAGTTCGGTACCACCAAAACTCACGTCGATGCGGCTACCGGTCCACGTGCCCGTCTGAGCCTGCGTGTCGATCGTCAGAACATCGCCATTATTCATGGTGTATTCGAAGATCGCGGCTGAAGCCGGAGTGGCGGCAGCCATGGCGCCGGCTGCAACTGTGATGGCTGCGGTTTTGATAAATTTGCTCATTCTCTACCCCCTAAAAAGGCTGGACCCGGCTCGAAAGTGTTTGCCCCAAAATCGGAGCGCGGGCCGTCAAGAGTGGTTAAGCAAGCTGTGTGCCAAATATAGTCTGACGCAGGGTTTGCGGGTGGTTCAATGGTTAATGCGGTCGGTCCCAATGCGCCCACTGTAAAGTTTCCTGACGGTTAACCTACGCGAACCGGCTGTTAAGCATCTCCTGCTAAGACCCCGCGCATGAAACAGTCCAAATTCATTATCCCGCTCGCGCTTATAGCCACGCTCGGCCTTACAGCTTGCGATACCGCCCCATCCGATCCGGTCGAGGCTGCGCAGGCGGCTGTCGCGAACGGAGCGCCCCGCATCGCCCTGGAACATGTTTCGGAAGCGCTCAAGACAGACCCGGATAATGTAGAGCTGCGCCTGCTGGCTGGAGATCTTTCAATTGCGCTCGGCAATCCTGACAGAGCCGTGACGGAATTCGAGCATGTGGCCAAACGCGCGGACGCCTCAAGCCTGGCCAAGGCAAAGCTGGCTGAGGCTTACCTGCTTGGCAATTACATGCGGGCGGCGAAGGAAGCGGTTGAAACGTTATCCTTCGACGTCCCGCTCGCCTACACAGCAGCTGTTGGCATCGATATGGCTGAAGGCGATCTTGCCTCTGCCTATGCGCGGCTGGACGAGGGGCTCGAGAAATTTCCTGGCGATCCCCGGTTGGTGACAATCGATGCGGAGCGGCTTTTTATCTTTGCCCAGCCAACCGCTGCAAAAAAACGGCTCGCACCGGTGCTTGCGCTTCCCGAGACCGTGGTTCAGGCCCATGTCCTTGCCGGCCAGATGGCTCTCGGAGATCGCGAGACGCAAAAGGCCAGAGGGCACTTCGAAAAGGTGCTGAAGGCTCATCCCGAACATCAGACTGCAATGCTGGCAATGGCTGCGATCGCGCGGGATTCGGGCAATGATGCGGAAGCGGTCGAATGGCTCACGAAGTCGGGCGCGAATGGATACACACATCCGATCGGTATGCTGTTCCTTGCCCAGATCGCATTTGATGCGGGCGATATCGATCAAGCTTACGAGCTGAACGAGCAAATCCCGCCCGTCTTCTCGAACGAGCCACAATTCGCCCGCCTGCGGGGTTTCATCGATTCTGCGCGCGGACAGCACGGTGCAGTTATTCTTGCGCTGATGGATTATGTGAAGGAACACCCCAATGACATCGCGGCGGCCCGCGTACTTGCGCAAAGCTACGCGGCTGAGGGAGAGCCGGACAATGCGTGGTCCGCAATTGCCCCAGCTGTCAGCAACCCGCAAACTGATACAGGCACGTTGCAGTTCGCGCTCGAATTGTCCCAGCAAACGGGCAAAGGCGATGCTGGCGCGATCCGGTCGGCGCTTGAACGCAAACGCGTGGCACCTGATCTCGCCGGTCCGATGCGTGAAGCTGTCGAAGCCATCCGCGCCAGCGATTGGGCCAAGGCCGATTCAATCTACACGCCGCTGATCGCGGGGGGCGGGAAAGACAATGCTGTGCTGCTCAACAATGCTGCAGCGGTAAAGACCAAGCTTGGCAAGTATGACAAGGCTGTCGAGCTCGCGCGGCGCGCCGATTCGCTCGTGCCGAACAGCCCGATTATCCTTGATACGCTGGGATGGGCACTGTGGAAGCAGGGCAAGAACAAGGTCGAGGCGCAGCGCCTTCTCACCCGCGCTCTCGAAGGGGCGCCTGAGAACCGAGAAATCGCACAGCATTGGGCAGCTGCGCACGAAGGTGCTTGACCCATCGCCATGCCCTGCCTAGTTGGGCGCTCCGACCGGCGCAGCATCGCCACGCCGGACCCCGTGGGGGCCCTTAGCTCAGTCGGTAGAGCAACTGACTTTTAATCAGTAGGTCGCTGGTTCGAACCCAGCAGGGCTCACCACCTTATTCCGTCTTATCGCTTCGCTGGTCGAGTGTGACGCCGTGCGCGTCGTGGTGCAGTTTTCGCGCGCTATGCGGTTTTTACACTCGCGCCATCCAGTCGTTCTGCCAGCTTTACGCCTACAGTAATCAGCACGGGCACCAGTATGATGCTGAGCGTGACCTTCGCCAGAACCTGCCCGATAAGAAGGTTGGTGATGTCAAATTCTCCGTAAAAGGCCAAAGTGACGAAGATGATCGAGTCCACCGCCTGGCTAAGCGCGGAGGCGATCGCACCGCGGATCATCAGGCCCAAGGTCGAGCCGTCATTCCCCGCGCCGCGCAGCCTGTCGAAAATCCAGATATTGAGCAGCAGCGACACAATGTAGGCGACCGGGCCCGACGCGACGACGCGCCAGAACTGGCCGTGCACCGTTTCAAAAGCTTCAAGCGCGCCGGGGCGGCCGTCTATCATTTCTTGCGATGCAGGCAATGCGAGCACAAGCGACATGAGCGCGATTGACACGGCAAGGGGCAAGAACCCCCACCAGACAATCCGCTGCGCCAGATGCTTGCCGTAAACCTGAGAAATCGTGCTTGAAATGACCACCAGCAGGAGAAAGGCGAAAATGCCGGACTCAACCGCAAGCCCCAATGGCAATTGCGACTGTTTATAGGCCAGCACCCCGGCAAGAACGGTCATTCCGCCATAAAGCAGGGTAAAGACAAACAGGCCCAGCGGCATGTTGATGCCATTGGAGGTTGCGGGAAGGGCTGCTTCGGATTGCGTTTCGCTCATTGAAAATGGAGTAAGACCAACGCGCGAGAATGGGAAGCCGCAGTGCACCGGCTTTCACCCGCGCAATGCCAGTCAGGCTTGCGCTTAGCCAAGCAACATGCAACGCCGCGATTGGATATCGGGATCAACAATTTCGGGGGCACGTGCGAGAGTGAGCGCCAGCGTCAATTCCATTCTTTTCAGCATCGGCGGGATCATCGCGATCCTGGCGGTCGCGTTTCTGCTGTCTTCGGGCAAGCGTAATATCAAACTGCGCGTCGTCGCTTCTGCCTTCGGGCTGCAGGCTTTGATGGCACTGCTTGTGCTCAGAACCGATTTCGGGGTTGGTGTTATCAAATTCCTGTCAGACGGAGTGATCGCGCTGCTCGGATATTCAGTGCAGGGGATCGAAACATTGTTTGGTCCGATGGGATCCAACCCGTTTGCGAATACATTCCTGATCGCGGCGCTGCCCGTGATCGTCTTCTTCGCAGCACTGGTCTCGATCCTCTACTATCTTGGGATCATGCAAAGGCTCGTTCGCTGGCTGGGCGGCGCAATCGGCTGGGTGACGGGCATCAGCAAGGTCGAGGCTCTGGGCAGCGCGGCCAACATCTTCGTCGGCCAATCCGAGAGCCCGCTGGTGGTGAGGCCCTATCTGGCCGCTCTTCCACCTTCGCGGCTTTTTACGTTGATGTGCGTGGGGATGGCCGGGGTCGCAGGGACTATTCTTGCGGCCTACGCCGCTTTTCTCGGCGATGATGCAGTGCCTTATCTGCTGGCGGCCGCGTTCATGTCTGCGCCCGGCGGCATCCTGATGGCAAAGATCATCATGCCCGATGATCCCGAAGAGGCTGCCGAGCATGACAGGCAATTGGCTGATGTGGCCGTTGCCGAGACTTTCGAAGATGGTGAGAAGCCGGCCAATATTATCGAGGCGGCAGCGCAAGGCACACAGACCGGCGTCAAACTGGCCGTCGCCGTTGGTGCGATGGTGATGGTGTTTGTCGCCCTGGTGGCGTTGGCGAATGGCATCCTTGGCGGGGTAGGGGGGTGGTTCGGCTATCCCGATATCTCATTCCAGCAATTGCTCGGCTATGTGTTTGCGCCGGTCATGTTCCTGATCGGCATTTCGGATTGGGACCAGGCGCAGATCGCAGGCGGTCTGTTCGGCACGAAGATCGTGCTCAATGAATTTGTAGCCTTTATTGAGCTGGGCGGGGTTGAGGGGCTGACCGATCGCAGCCGCAGCATCCTGACCTTTGCTCTGTGCGGGTTCGCCAATTTTTCGTCCATTGCGATCCAGATGGCGGTCACCGGCGGGCTGGCACCCAATCAGCGCCCGGTTATCGCGCGTTTGGGTCTGAAAGCGCTTGCCGCAGGTAGCCTTGCCAACCTGATGAGCGCTGCGCTGGCGAGCATTTTCCTGCCGATATAGGTCTCATCGCTGTCGCTGAACGACTTGGCATGGCGCTTGTGCCTCGTTTAAAGCGTACATCATGTCCAATGCATCTCCCTCCAGACGGTCCACCGCCGGCATTGCGAGCGTATCGCTGGCTCAGCCGCTAGAAGAAATTGCTGGCGAGCTGGGCAGCAGCTTTGCCGAATATGGCTTTGCGATAATCCGCGATCACGGCATTCCCCATGAGCTGATCGGCCGGGCCGAATCGGCATCAAAAGCATTCTTTGCGCTGCCGGAAGAAGTGAAAAAGGCGTACCATAAACCTGGCATCGGCGGTGCGCGCGGGTACACACCGTTCGGCACGGAAAAGGCGAAAGACGCCAATATCTTCGATCTCAAAGAGTTCTGGCATGTCGGACGGTCCTTGCCGGAAGGCCACGAACTTGCCGAACACATGGCACCCAATATGTGGCCCGATGAAATCGCGGACTTCCGTGAAATTTTTACAGCGCTCTATTCCGCTTTCGAAGAGGCAGGCGGCAGAGTTCTCGAAGCGATAGCGCTGCACCTGGGCCTTGATCAGCAATTCTTCGCGCCGACTGTGGAAGATGGTAATTCGGTAATGCGACTGTTGCACTATCCGCCGCTTGGCCGCGATGCCCCTGATGGGGCGATCCGGGCGGCTGCACACGGCGATATCAACACGATTACGCTGCTGCTTGGCGCCGAAGAGGCAGGCCTCGAATTGCTTAGCAAGTCTGGCGAATGGCTTGCGGTGGAAGTGCCGGAGGGTGCTCTCGTCATCAATGTGGGCGACATGCTTGAGCGGCTCACTAATGGCACACTGCCTTCCACCACCCACCGGGTAGTGAACCCAAGCGGGCCGTCCGCGCTGCGTTCTCGCTATTCGATGCCATTCTTCCTGCATTTCCGGCCGGATTACATGATTGAGCCGCTGCCATCGTGCGTGGGAGAAGAAGGCATCGACCCGGAGCATGTGCCGATTACAGCGCACGATTTCCTGATGCAGCGCCTGCGCGAGATCAACCTGGCCTGAATTGCAAAAGATTCGCGCAAGTTAAGGCGAAGCTACTATTCAGACTCGCAAGGCACGCACTTTCGCGAGTCAAATCCGTGTGCCGCTGAAATTCAAATTTCACGTTGCGGGAGTGCAACACATTGGGCGTAACAGGCGGGATTCCGCGCGATTCCGCGCAACTTTCCTTGTGCTTGCCTTGTGGACAAGACTAAGCGCGGCCCCGCGTCACAGAACTGTCACAAAACCGTCCTTTTTGTGCAGTGCAACGCGATTAGGGGCGTGCACATTCACCGCGAAAACGAAGTGAATCCTCTTTACGTACTTCGGTTCAATGACCTCAGGGGTTACACCATGAAACTCAAATATCTCTTGGCAGCGAGCGTCGTCAGTCTCTCTGCCGCTGCTACCGTCGCAACTCCGGTTGCTGCACAGTCGATTACCTCGGGCGTCGAAGGCACCGTTTCGGACGGCGCTGGCAATCCGCTGCCGGGCGCGACTGTCACCATCACAGATACTCGTACCGGTTCAACGCGCACCTCAACGGCAGGCAGCAACGGCGAATTCCGCGTTGGCTCGCTGCAGCCGGGCGGCCCTTACACCGTAACGGTGACAGCGAACGGCTTCGAAGGTCAGACCGTTGAAGACGTCTTCACCAGCATTTCGGGCAACACCGGCTTCAACTTCACCCTTTCGAGCGAGAACGCCGGCAACACCATCATCGTTACCGGTGCCCGCGCTCAGGTTACTCAGCTGGCTGTTGGCCCGGGTAGCGCATTCGACACCGAAACCCTTGAGGCGTTCCCATCGATTACTCGTGACGTTCGGGACATTATCCGGATCGACCCGCGCGTCAGCCTTGAGCAGAACAACGACGTTGATCGTATCTCCTGCCTCGGCGGTAACGACCGTACCAACACCTTCACCGTTGACGGTATCGTTCAGTCGGACGTTTTCGGCCTCAACGGCACGCCGTTCGCAGCGCGTAACTCGCTGCCGCTTCCATTCGATGCAATCGACCAGATCTCGGTCGAGTTCGCACCGTTTGACGTAGAGTATTCGGAATTTACCGGCTGCCTTATCAACGTTGTTACCAAAGCTGGCGGTAACGAATTCAGCGGCTCTGCATTCTTCACCTACTTTGATGGCGGCCTGTTCGCCGACAACATCGATGGCCGTCCACTCACAGCCAACGAAGAAAAGCGCTGGGGTGCCACGCTCTCCGGTCCGATCATCAAGGACCGCCTGTTCTTCTCGTTCGGCTATGAAGAAGCCGACCTTGCCGGCGGTAACAATTTCGGTCCTGCTGGGGGTGGCTTCACAAACGAGGCAAACTTCGTAACCCAGGCGCAGTTTGACGAATTCGCTCGCATCGCGCGCGACGTTTATGGGCAGGACATCGGCGGTTATCCGACCTCGCTGGCCGAAGGCAACGTACGCTATTTTGGACGTCTTGATGCGATCATCAACGACAACCACCGCCTCGAAGCGACATACCAGCGTCTTGAAGAAACCAATATCGAAAGCGATTTTGGCGGTCAGAACATCACCGGCTTCAACAGCTTCGAAGACGAAGGTACTATCTCCGACTATTACTCGGTCCGTCTGTATTCGGACTGGAGCGACACAATCTCGACCGAGCTGCGCGTCAGCCGTTCCGAGGTTGGTGACGTTCAGGGCCCCGTGGGCTTCGGCGAAGCGCAGTCGGACAACCCGACCCCGCGTCTCGTTGTTGGCGTCAATCCGGTTGCCGGCCAGACCACTCAGAACGGTATCCTGTCGACCGGTCCTGGCATCTTCCGTTCAGCGAACCAGCTCGACACCAAGATCGATCAGGCGCGCTTCCAGATCAATATTGATGCCGGTGCAGACCACTTCGTAAAGCTTGGCGCTGAACTCAACGATCTTGAAGTGTTCAACCTGTTCGCCATTAACGCGACCGGATCGCTCTACTTCCAGAACTTCGCTGATTTCGAGCAAGGTTTGCTTTCACCTGGCAGGGAACTGTTCCCCAACGCGGATGAAATCGCGACTGGCGAAGCGCTTGGTGGTGACATCAACGCGGCAAGCGGCGGCGACATCAATAACGCTGCTGCGCGTTTCAGCCGTCAGATCTATTCGTTCTACGCACAGGATGAATGGCAGGCTACCGATCAGCTGGCAATCAATGCTGGTGTTCGTGTGCAGATCTATGACGGTGATGCGCCGACGCCAAACCCGAACTTCTTCGATCGGTATGGTTTCACCAACGCCAACTCGTTCGCCCGTATCGACACGGTCTTCCTGCCGCGTCTCTCGGCCACTTACGAGTTCGACAATGCCGGCTTCATCTCGAACAGCCGTTTGACCGGCGGCGTTGGCATCTTCTCGGGCGGTGACCCGGTTGTGTATTACTCAAACGCGTTCTCGAACAATGGCTTCTCGAGCGCGCTGGGCACGACCCGCTTTGATTGCGGCGCAGGCGATATTGCTGTTGATCCGGCCACCGGCCAGTTCGACGTTGTCACCGGCGGCCAGTTCACCGGCTTCCCGCAATGCGCGATTGACGGCGGTGCGGCTGACGCTGAGGCAGGCAATGCCGATGTCCAGTCTACCAACCCTGACTTCGACGTGCCGACCGTGACGCGGGCCAGCCTCGCGTTCCAGACCGATATCGGGACCACCAGCGGCTTCTTCAGCGACTGGAACCTGCAGCTCGACTATATTTATTCGCGGTTCAACAACGCGCTGAACTTCGTCGATCTGTCGCAGACCCCGGATATCCGCCAGGGACTGAATGGCTTCACCGTGGATGGCCGTCCGATTTATCAGGCGATCGATTCGACGGTTGCTGGCTGTAATGCCGTTCTCGTCGGCAATGGCGGCACCCCGCCGGTTTACCAGAACGTGACTGCGGACTGCTTCAACACCCGCCGCGACGACAACATTCAGCTGACCAATGATGGCGGCTCGAATGCTCATTCGTTCTCGGCAGTGCTGCGCAAGCGGTTTGAAAGCGGCCTGTTCACACAAGGTGGCAGCACCAATGTGATCCTGGGCTATGCCTTCACGGATTCGAACAACGCACGCAACAACCAGTCTTCGACGGCAACCTCGTCGTTCGACGCGACTGCTGCGTTCGACCGTCAGAATCCGGCCGTTTCCACGGCGACCACGGAAACACGCCACAACTTCACCGCGGCGATCAACTTCCGTGAGCAGTTCATTGATGGCTACGATACAAGCTGGGGCTTCTTCTTCCGCGCTCGTGAAGGTCGTCCGTACAGCCTGACCTTTGATGGCGGCGGCGTCTTTGCCGACAGCTCATCGGGCACAGACAACGCTCTGCTCTACGTCCCTACCGGTGTCAGCGATCCGAACGTTTCGCCGCTGTCCGATCCCACCGCAGTTCAGCAGGTTGTCGACTACGTGGCAGCATCCGGCTGTAGCTTTACTCCGGGTGAAACTATTCGTCGCAACACCTGCCGCAATGATTGGCATGTCGATCTCGATCTGCGTTTCAGTCAGGAGCTTCCGTTTCTTGGAAGCCTGACGGGCATTGCGGATGATCGTATCGAGCTGTTTGCTGACTTTGCAAACTTCCTCAATCTGCTCGACAGCGGTGCAAACATCCTGCGCTCGCGTGGTGGGTTTAACGGTCTGGTCGACGTTGCGGACGGCGACGTTGACGATCAGGGTCGCTACATCATCGACGGGTTCAACCCGGACGATCAGAACTTCATCGCCATCAACCCATCGGCATGGCGTATCCAGATCGGCGCGCGTTACGAATTCTAATTCGCACGAAAGCCGTTCCTAATGGAACAGAAGCGGCGGGGCCTGATGGCTCCGCCGTTTTTGTTTGCCGATTCCGCAAGGGCGGATTGGCGCTCAGGCGCGGTGAAGCTCGCTTTCATCCATGCTCGCGCTGTCCGCGATCACGAGCAGATCGGCTGCCATTTGCAGCGCGGCCTCATCGGGCTGATCACTTCGCAAGGCGCGCTCTGTGACCGAAGCCTGCTCGCCCAACTCTTCCTCTCCAAACATTGCGGCGGTCCCGGCAAGCTTGTGCAAGTGCCGCATGGTCTCGGTCCGCAGCTTTTCATCGGCTGGCAGACCACGTTCCACAAATGACCGGACCGAGGCGAGCGCTTCGCAGCGCCTTTTGTGCCAACGCTGGCGCAGGTCATGCGTGCGCAGAGTTGGGTCGTCGCTCCTCAGTTGGTTTTGCTGAGACTTGGCACGGGAATACACGAAGGCCGTGGAGGGATCTCCGTCCTTCTCCGCGGTGCGCGGCGCCTCCTCGACGATGCGCGTAGGCAGCCAGCGCTGGAGCATCCGCGCAAGTTCTGCGAAATCGATTGGCTTGGAAAGATGCCCTTGCATCCCCGCGTCACGCGCAGCGGCAATATCTTCTGGAAAGGCATTGGCAGTAAGCGCAATTATCGGAAGATCATCGGCGGTGATCCCTTCACCCCGGATGGCACGTGTTGCGGCATAGCCATCGCATCCGGGCATCTGGATATCCATCAGGACAAGATCATAGGGTGTGCCGCGCACGATGCTGTCAATCACCATTGCAATCGCTTCATTCCCATCATGCGCGACAGCAACCTTTTGATTGCATCTTTCGAGCATTTCGGTGGCCAGAATGCGATTGATATCGTGGTCTTCGACGAGCAGCAGCCGCGCATCCTGCGGTAGGTCTTCGATTGCGATGGCGCTCCCATGCTCCAGCGGTGCAGGTTGCGCCTGCCCCATCGCACCCGCGCGCCCGGCGGGAAGTGTCAGGGTGAAGCATGATCCAACGCCAGCCTCACTCTCCACTTCCAGTGTTCCGCCGAGAAATTCAGCCAGTTCACGGCTGATGGTGAGACCCAACCCGGTTCCGCCATACCGCCGGGCTGTGTCGCTTTCAGCCTGAACGAATGGCTGAAAGATTGTTGCGAGACGAGCGCGAGAAATGCCAATGCCGGTGTCACGGACACTGATCCGGCATTGGTCATTTTCGATTGCATAACTGATTGTTACCTGTCCGGTTTCGGTGAACTTGACTGCATTGCCAACCAGATTGAGGGCAATCTGGCGCACGCGCAGGCCGTCCGTAATCACCCATGCATCCTCCTCGTGGCTGCGTCCCTCATTCTCGAACCTGATTGTGATGCCCTTCTTTTCGGAAGCGGGCTGGTGGAGTGCGGTACATTCGGACAGGGTATTGTGCAGATTGACCGGCCCTCGCGAGATGGCGATCTGACCCGCCTCAATTTTCGACAGGTCGAGAATATCATTGAGGATCAGCATCATGGTCCTACCGGAATGGACGATCAGCTCGGCCTGACGCCGCTGATCCTGATCCAGTTCGCTCTCCAGGATCAATTCCGCAAAACCGAGCACGCCGTTCATCGGTGTACGGATCTCGTGGCTCATGTTTGCCAGAAATTCCGATTTGGCTCTCGCGGCGTTTTCCGCGTGACGTCTGGCACGGGTCAAAAGCAGTTCAAGCTCAACTCTTTCGGTGACGTCTCGCGCCGAGACGACAATGCCCTCGCGCTCCCCCGTTTCAGGGTTAAAGGCTATGGCGCAATCGGCCTCGATATAGACCGGGTCGCCCTCTGCGGAATCGGTAAACCGGCGATAGGTAAACCGCTCTTTCTCCGATTCTCCGCTTACCAGTCTTTCAGTGACCGTTGCGATTTGTTCCTGCGCATCCTGGTGCATCCGGTCTGTAGGAAGCGCGCCAATGAATGTGGATGGCGCTTCGTTCAGCACATCGCGAACCGAGGGTGAGGCGTAGGTGCATCTCCCTTCAAGATCGTAACGAAGGACTGCGTCGGTGATGTTGTCTGCAAGCAGATCGAGATGCCGCTTCTTGGCTTCGATTTCGGCCATCATCCGCTCGCGGCCAGCCAGCGTCGCAGCGACCGGAAGGCCAATCAGAAAATTGGCTGCAATGAATGCCTGGACGAGATGGAGCCGACTGGACGGTGACGTTGCTGTCTGGTCGATCGGTCCATATCCGGCATAAGTCATGGAGCTTGTCACAATCGCGACACCCGCGATGTAAAACGCCGTACCCAGGCTGCCCATGCGAAACGCGTGAAACAGGGTGATCGGCGGTATCAGAAACAACAACGGATAGACATCCTGGCTGAACACGAGGAATGCGCATGTCATTCCCCCGGTCAGGACTATGCCCTGTTCCAGCAGTTTGGATTTATGAAGAGCTTCCCCATTACCCAATGTATCTGCGAGCAAAAGTGCCGTGGGAACGATGATGATCATACCCATGCTGTCGGTCAGAAACCACGAGACCGCGCCGCTCGTGATCGACGCATAATCTGCCCCCATTGCGAGCCCCGCGATCAGCGAAGATGCAAGCGGGCCGGCTAAGCCACCGATCCAGATAAAATGACCGAGGTGATGAAGGTCTTTCATATCCGGGGACTGGCCGCATAACTTCCGTGTCAACCATGTGACCAAGGTGATATCTAGAATGTTTGCTGAGGAAAAAATCAGCGCCATATCGAGCGGAGTGCCCGAATAATTGTTCGCGAAAACGCTGGACGCGAACACCGCGAAATAGAACGCACCTTCATTTGCGAGACGCGCCCGCAACAGGAACGCAACCGCCCCGGCATTAGGCAGCCAGATACTCGCCAGCGTCGTATCGAATTTCGAAAGGCCAAGACTGATGGTGGCGAGCGCGAAAAATCCAATCGCGCCGATCAGGGCTCCGAGCCAATCCGGCAGCGGATTCGACCTAGCCGAGCTCATCGACTCGCCGAAGGAGGCGCGGTCGGTTAAAGCCGGCTGTGTTTTCTCTGCCATCCAATCCATCGCCAAACGCTGTCCCGGTGGTATAGGGATTGCACCGGAAAGTCGGTTGCAATTGGGCCCGATATGGACAGAATTGGCGATTAAGGGGTTGAAGGGCTCACAGGTGGAAACACGGTATTCACGAAGCAAACGTCGTCCACGTTGGTGGCTGATCCTGCTGATTGTGCTTTTGCATGTGGCCGTTCTTTACGGGTTGGCCCGCGCTCTGGTTCCGGAATTTACATCGACGGTGGAGGAAAGTGTCACTTCCGCATTCACCGTAACAATAACCACGCCGCCCCCGCCGCCTGAGAACGAGCCTGAACCTGATGAGGGCGCGCAAGGCGATCCCGGAGCGGATGCAGTTCCCCAACCTGTGACGGCGCCGGAGCCTGAAATAAAGCCATCACCCACACCAGCGCCGCAAGCATCGTCGACTGGATCCCAAACGCGTTCGGGAGCGCGGGAAAGCGGCGATGGCACAGGTGCAGCGGGCAATGGAACAGGAACCGGCAGCGGCAATAGCGGCGGAGGGCAAGGGGGTGTGGCCGTAAGCAAACCTGTTCACATCTCAGGGGCGATCAACAATGCGCGCGATTACCCTATTCCGCCCGGCGGGCGGGATGCGCGGCGCGGAACCGAGGTGATCGTCAGGGTGGTTGTCGGCGTCGATGGCCGCGCGCGGCAGTGCTCAGTCTACCGCGCCAGTCCCGATGCGGAAGCCGATGCCATTACCTGCCGGCTGGTCGAGGACCGTTTGCGCTTCCGCCCCGCGCAGGATGCGAACGGGAATGCCGTGCCTGCGCCATTCTTTTGGCGGCAGAGATGGTTTTGAAGGAGAGGAACGCTCTGGAAATACGCGGGCCGACTGCTATACGCGACGCTTCCTGCAATATCAGCACTAAAAAAGATAGAAGACGCTGAATGTCATCCCTCATCCATCCAGTTATTCTCTGCGGCGGTGGCGGCACGCGCCTTTGGCCGGTAAGCTTGAAATCAAGGCCCAAACCGTTCCTGCCCCTGCTTGGCGATCGCACGCTGTTTGAAGAGGCAGTTCAGCGTGTCGCCGGGGATGATCGTTTTGCTGCGCCGATGATTGTCGCCGGACCTGATCACCTCGACCTGATCGAAACCCAGGTAGGTGGTGAGGGGGCGCACCGCATCATAGTTGAACCGGCGGCACGAAACACTGCGCCCGCTATCGCACTTGCCGCTGCCAGTCTTTCGGCGGATGATGTCTTGCTTGTTTGTCCAAGTGACCACCATATTGCCGATGAACACGCATTTCGCAAAGCGGCCATGGCAGCTGCCGATCTGGCGCGCGATGACTGGCTGGTTTCTTTTGGCATAGCTCCCACCCACCCTGAAACGGGATACGGCTATCTGCATCGCGGTGAAGCCATGGATGGCGGCTACCGCATCGCGAAGTTTGTCGAAAAACCGGATAAGGAGCGCGCCGAGGGATACCTCGCAAGCGGGGAATACAGTTGGAATGGCGGGATCTTCGCTTTCCGTGCGGGCCATTTGCTGTCTGAGCTGGAAAAGTATCGTCCTGAAATGGCGGCTCTCGTTCTTAAAGCGGTTGCGCGGGGGCAGAATGACGGACCACGCTTCCACCCAGCTGCACAACCGTTCTCAGCGATTGAGGGCGATTCGATTGATTACGCTGTGATGGAAAACACTGCGAGGGCGGCAATGGTACCGGCCGACATGGGATGGTCGGACATTGGCAATTGGGCCGCTTTGCAGGATGCACTGGTCGCCCGGGCCGATGATGACGGCAATGTCACCCGGGGCAAGGTCGATCTCGATCATTGCAGCGGCGTCATGGTGGCGAGCGATGGTCCCCGCGTTTCTGTGGTCGGACTGGAAAATGTATGTGTTGTGGTCGCTAACGGAGAGGTTCTGGTGACCTCTCGCGAAGGTGCCCAGCGCGTTGGAAAGCTGCCGGGAGCTGCCCGCCAATGACAGTCGCCGCCCGCCGGCTTCCGACGAGGCTTGTCGAGAAAGTTTGGGGACGGGATGTCTTGCCCCCACCCTTCTGCGCACCCGAAGGAAAGCGGATCGGAGAGATATGGTTTGAACCACCGGCGGAGCTTTCAGGGCTGCTCGTCAAATATCTGTTCACCAGTGAAAAACTTTCGGTTCAGGTGCATCCCAGCGATGAAGCCGCACTTGGCGACGAGGTTGGGAAAGAGGAATGCTGGCTAATCCTTGATGCCGAGCCGGGCGCACAGCTCGCTATCGGTTTTGATCGGGAGCATTCGCGTGAGACAATCGAAACTGCAGCGCGCGATGGTTCGATCGAAGAGCTGCTATCTTGGCATGATGTAAATGCTGGCGATGTGTTTTACCTGCCTGCGGGGACAGTGCACGCGATCGGGGCGGGTATCTCGCTTGTGGAGGTCCAGCAAAACAGCGATACGACTTTCCGGCTCTATGATTACGGCCGCCCACGCGAACTGCACCTGGACCGTGCGTTGGCTATTGCAAATTGCGGCCCTTATCCGGCCAGTGAAATGGGGTCGGTGGGATCGCGCGGGCAGACGCTGATCGATGGGAAGCATTTCCGGCTCGACCGGATAGTGGGCACTCCGTGCGCAGAGACGTGCGAAAGCTACCGTTCGGTTTTGCTTGCTCTGCCTCTGGACGGGTCGATCGCGGCAGAGGGAGCCAAAGCCGTTTCCGGTGAGTGTCTTTATGCCCAAAATATCGATCTGATCGATTTCAGCGCAGCCAAGACCACGCTGCTATTACGACCAACTAGCGTCTAAGCCCTTTCGCCGGGATTTTCTCCGCCTGGCTTGAGCAATTGCTCGATCTCATCGCGCCCGTAAGGTTTGGCCAGAAGGCCTTCTGCGCCGAGCTCCCGGATCTGGTCGGACATTTCCGCGTAACCGGTTGCCATTACAAACCTCACGCCCTTTTCGGCGAGAGCCTTTGCTACCGGTTCGCTCGATTCGGTCCCCAGATTGAAATCGAGGATGGCGAAATCGGGAACCCTATTCTTAAGAGCCGCGAGTGCACCCGCCACATTGCTCTCGACCTGCACCGATGAAACGCCAAGCCGCTTGAGGTTCTCTTCGGTATCGAGTGCAATGATCATGCTGTCTTCAACCACGAGGACATGCTCGGGCAGGGTCATTTGCGCAAGATCGAGGGTGACGGACGGGGACTCGGATTCGGACGCTGCCTTCTGCCGCCTCAATGCCACATCACTTCGCTGGACGATATACCGCCCCGGTATCGTGAAATCGGCCTCCAACCCGCCCAATTTGAAACGCAGATCAGCGTCGCCTTTAAGCTCATAGGGAACCGATCGTTCAATGATGGTCGAACCAAATCCGCGCCGACTTGGCGCCTTTACCGGAGGCCCGCCGCGCTCGCGCCAGCGGATCTCGAGATCGCCAGCAATGTTGAGTTTCAGATCGACGAGCAGGCTGCCGGTGCTGTCGCACAAGCTGCCATATTTGGCGGAATTTGTGACCAATTCGTGCACTACGAGAGCCAGCACGGTGTAAGCTTCCGGGCGAACAAGCACATCCTGCCCGTCAAGTTGGAAGCGGCCCTTCTTCTCATTGAGATAGGCTGCAAGCTCGGTTTCAAACAGGGCTGATAGCGGGGCTGGAGCCCAGTTCTCGCGGGTGATGTTGTCGTGCGCCGATGCCAGAGCTGAAATCCGTCCGCCAATAATCTTGGCGAAATCCGCAACTGTCATTGCGTCATCTTGCGACTGTGAAACCAATCCGCGGATCAGATTGAGGATATTGCGCACCCGGTGATTAAGCTCGGCAATCAGCAATTCCTGCTGTTCCTGGGCGCGGGCCCGCTCTTTCTCGGTTTCATCCGTCATACGCAGGATGACTTCGAGAAGTGTGATCCGCAACCCTTCGGCAATCTGCACTTCGTCTTCCGACCATTCCATGCTGCAATCGCGTACCGTCTCTTCCCAAGCGGCAAAGCTGCCGCGAGGCTCCAGCCGACCATGATTCGGCGCGATTGCCTTGCGCGGATCTCCTGCCCAGGTCACCTTCTTCGTCAAAGGTTTCCGCCACAGAACCAGAAAATCACGCGGTGTGCGCGAGATCGGAAGAATCATTGCGCCGGCAGCGACATCGGCAAAACTTGATGCGGCAGGTATCTGATTGGAAAGGTCATGCGCTGCGATAATCGAACTGATCGGCGCGCTGGAAAGTGCAGGTATCAATTCAGCAAACTGCTCCTCTGTCGGAGCAGCGCCGCGAGTACGGTACTTACCTTTGCTCAGCACGGAAGCACCATCATGCGCTATCACGTCCTGCAAAAGCTCATCGAGCATGGGAAGGTTGTCTTCCAGCGAAGTGCCACCGGCCATCCGGAGCATCATCTGATCGTGCAACGCGCGACCGCGCGACCGCAGCTGCTCAGACTGGTCAATAATGATGCGATCAAGCATCAGCGAGAACATCTGGCTGAACATCTCTGCCACTGTGCGCAGGGAATAGGGTGGTAGCCGCGGTTCGCCATGATGGCAGGAAATCAGGCCCCATAGCCGCCCGTGGCGCACGATCGCGATTGCCAGTGACGCCTGCACACCCATATTTTTCATATATTGGACATGCATCTGCGAATGGGAGCGCAGGACACTCATCGAAAGGTCTAGCGGTCGTTTCTGCATCGAAAGAGCCGGTTCGATGGGGGAAGGCTCCGCGTCCATGTCAGCGATAATCCGGAAACGGTTGCGGCGAAACAGATCGCGCGCCTGCTGGGGGATGTCTGCCTTGGGATATCGCAGGCCCAGATACGGTTCGAGATCATCGCGGCGGTCCTCCGCAATCACTTCCCCGCTTTCGTCCTTGTGAAAGCGGTAGACCATAACCCGGTCATAACCCAGCATTTGCCGCACGAGAGTAGCAGCCTTTCTGCACATCGGGCCAATTTCACGGATCGGTTCGAGCTGAGTCAGGACGGGACCGATAAGAGCCAGATGGTCGGCATATTCGCTTTCGGCATGGGGCTCGAATTCGATCACGATGTTGCCATCGGCAGAATGCACGGCGCAATCGAATTTCGCCCCACCCGTGGTCAGCCGTAATCCAAAAATCCGCTCAACAGCATCATCGCCGGAAAGCGATTCCATGCCCTGCTTCAGCGTTTCTACGGCCATTGGCGTGAAATAGTCGGACAATCGTGAGCCGATCGTCGGCAGATCGTCGACGCCCAGAACCGCGCTGCAGTTGAGCGAACGATGCGCAACCACCCAATCCCCATTGAGAGCGATCAAACCGCCGAAGGGCTGGACAGAGGCAATGTGATGGATCGCTTCGCGATCGCATTCCGTCAATTGTGAGTGGGTTGGCTCGTAATTCATGCTGCTTGCACCGCCTCGTGATCTTGCAAGAGCGTAAGGTTCGCGCCGTGTGCATGGGCCAGGAAATGGTCGAAAACGGCGTTGGCGCCGCTTATCGCACCTGCGACATATGCGTTGCCTGCATCCACTTCCAGCTCGGCTCGCAGATCCGACCAGAAATTCAGCATAGCGCCTCCGCCCAGGAAATGGGTCGGCCAAGTGTCATGGCCAGCTTTGGAAACCTCTTTCAGGATTGATCGGTTGCCCAAAGCCGATCCCGCCAACACCCATGATGCACCAAGGGTGCACGCACGCTCGTTACCCTTCATGGTGAAACCTGTCCGGACGGCAGGCAAAGCCATTCCCAGTGCGTCAAGATCGTGCGCGATAAGTGGCGATTGCTCAGGCGGTCTGAGCTCAAGCGGGGCATGTGCAGCAAGCCAGGCCTCAACCGGTTGGCGGGCGGCATACTGAATTTTCAGAAATTCGGCGTAATCGCCAATGTCGTTCCACCCTGAGGCGCGGCGCATGGCGTTGTCCAGCCGGTCGTGTGCCTCTTTTGTGGCATGGCGCAGTCTAGTGCGCAGATTGTCAGGCTTGCCAGCGATGCCGATGGTCCTTTTCCTCTCATCGGACGCACAAGTGTAATGCAAAGTGGTCATGCGCCCTGTCAAAAACGCATGTCATAACAATACCATGAATGCAATGGAGTGACTGCCGATTGCAATACGGGATAATACCTGATGATTATCCTAAGGTGCTAAAAAGCGTCCGGAATGTTGCGCCTCCACCAAAATCGGCGGGCCTGGGGTCATTCGAGAAGCTTGGTGGCTTCCTTTCGCACGGAGCGTTCCAGCGTGCCGCGCAAAAAACCCAGCAGCGGCGGCAGATCCATCGCGATCACGACTTCTTCGTCATAAACTTCAACCGCGCCGTAGATTTTTTGGCCTGCTGCAGTGACGACCAGGTCCATTTGATCTTCATCCGACCAGCTGGTTTCGATTGTTGCCATGCCGGGCGGGAAGTAGCCAGCGATTTCGTGGCTGCGCTCGTGCATGCGGCGACGGACTTCTTCTTTGCCGAGCTTGTGGGGCAAGGGGACGCGCATAGCCTGCCGATCAGCCTTGCTTGCGATCGGAAGAGGTCATGTCCTCGATCAGATCGTCTCCGCCATAGCGGTATTCAAGGTAGCGATCCTTGATCGCCAGATCATCCAGCGCGCCTTCGGCAAGACGCCGTGTCACCCGGTCCACCTCACCAGAAATCTTCGTGAGGCTATCGGTCAGACGCTGGTCGGCGGTTTTGCCGGCATGCGCTTCCGAGCGCATATGCTCAGGCACCTTGCGGTAATTGTCGATTGTTTCAGGGATATATTCACCCACCAGCTCGCGCACCTCGCGCGATGCGGGGTGATTGGCATCGATTGTTTCAAGTTGCAGGCCGAGCGCGTCGAGCTG
>CALLQC010000153.1 GCA_938015255.1 uncultured Erythrobacter sp. | reverse complement strand
AACACTTCCTCTACCGTCTGGAGGTAGAACTCCGCTGTCATGTCACACACGGCGCGATATTCGTCGTAGAAATCCTTTGTCGCCTGCGCGCTGTCTGTATCGCCTGCGGTGAGGTGTTTGAACATCTCGTAATGGCTCATCATGTGGCTGCGCAGGTTCATGCTCATGAACGCAGAAAGTTGCATGAAGCCGGGGTATACCTTTCGTCCGGCTCCGCGATACTTCATCGGTACGGTCGCAATGACAGTTTGACGGAACCATTCGATCGGGCGTTTCATCGCGTGATCGTTCACGCTGGTCGGGCTTTCACGGGTATCGATCGGGCCGCCCATCATGGTCAGCGTCGCGGGCGCGGCGGGTGATTTGTGCTGATTGAGCAGCGCTGTCGCGGCGAAGGCCGGAACCGATGGCTGGCATACGGCGAGCATGTGCGGGCGCTGGCCCGGCTTTTGCCCCTCAATATATTCGAGGAAGTGCATGATGTAGTCGATATAGTCATCAAGGTCGAAACTCCCCTCGTGCAGGGGAACTGTCTTCGCATCGGCCCAATCTGTGATGTAGACCTCGAATTTCTGGAGCATCCGCTCTACCGTGCCGCGCAGCAATGTCGCATAGTGCCCGCTCATCGGGGCGACGATCAGCATTTTCGGGCGGTCATCGTCTACGCCGTCCAGCCTGAAGCGTTTGAGATCGCCGAACGGGCGGTTCACGACGGTTGCCTCAATCACGGGCCAGACTTTGCCGTCCGCCTCGATTTCGGTGATGCCAAAAGCAGGCTTGCCGTAATCGGCGGTCGCATGGGCGATCACGTCAAGAGCGTTCGCTGCAATGGGCATCAGGCCCATTTTCGCAAACGGATTGCCCGGATTCGACATCACCGAAGTGCTGATCGATGCGAGCGAGCTGACGGAATTCATCCAGCTGCGCTGCAATTCATAGGCGTGATAAAGCATGTGCTGCCCCGTTTCCTGCGGCCGGACATTTTGGCGATCCGGTCTGATTATTAAGTTCCCCCCTGCTGAAATGGGGGTTTTGGAGCCATTGTGCAATGCACAATACGCGGTCTTGGCGAATTGAACGGGGAGATGTGTGCTTTTTGCACGTGAAATTCCGCATCGTGATAGCTAGATCATGGCGCACATGGACGGGCAAATCTCAAACGAACTGGATGCTTCGCAAGCCGAGCCAGCAGACAAACCGCGCAAGGCTCGCTCGCTTGCACCGCTGCGCATGGTCTACCGCGAAGCTGCAAAATACCCGCGGCAGATCGGCCTTGCCCTGCTGGCGCTGACAATCACCGCCGCGGCAACTCTGGCCATTCCGTGGCGCTTCAAGGTGATTATCGACGAAGCGTTTGGCGGCACAGCCGGTGTGGAAGAAATCGGCCACGCCTTTCAGTATTTGTTGATGATCGTGGTCATCCTTGGTTTCGGCACGGCGCTGCGATATTATTTCGTCAGCTGGATTGGCGAGCGTGTGGTCGCAGATATCCGGCTGCGGGTGCAGCGCAATCTGCTGCGCCTTAGTCCGGGATTTTACGAAGAAAACAGCCCGAAAGAAATTTCGAGCCGGATGACGTCCGACACCGCGATTATTGAAACGGTGGTCGGGTCAACCGTGTCGATTGCCCTGCGTAACATTCTCACCGGCATTGGCGGCATTATCGTGCTGCTGTATCTCGCGCCCAATCTGACGCTTGGCCTGCTGATCGGAATTCCCTTGATCCTCGCGCCGATCATTTATTTCGGCCGCAAAATCCGAGCGATCTCGCGAACCAGCCAGGACCGGGTCGCGGATGTCGGCGCATATGTCAGCGAAGTATTGAGCGCGATGAAGATCGTCCAGAGTTTCGGCCAGCAGGAGCGCGAGAGCGAACGCTTTGGCGGAGTGGTGGAGCGCACATTCGAAACCGCGCGCAAACGGATTGTGCTGCGCGCAATGATGACCTCGATCGTGATCGTGCTGGTCTTCGGCGGGATCACGATGGTGATGTGGCGCGGCGCGATTGCTGTGTCCGAAGGGCTTATCAGCGGCGGAACCATCGCAGCATTCGTCCTGACTGGCGGTCTTGTAGCAGGGGCGTTCGGCGCGCTGACCGAGGTTTACGGCGATCTCTTGCGCGGGGCCGGTGCTGCTTCACGGCTTGCTGAGCTGCTTGAGGCAAAGCCCGATATTGCCGCCCCTGAAAGACCTGAACAATTGCCGGAGCCACCGCGCGGCAGCCTGTCTTTCCGCAATGTCACCTTTCGCTATCCGGCGCGGCCCGAAACGCCAGCGCTTAAGGATTTCACTCTTGAAATCGAGCCCGGAGAGACGGTCGCTATCGTTGGCCCTTCGGGCGCGGGCAAATCGACCATCTTCCAGCTGGTAGAGCGGTTTTACGATCCGCAGCTCGGCACCATTCGCCTGGATGGCGTCCCGCTGACAAAGGCTGATCCGGCCGATCTGCGTCAACGGCTCGCTTTCGTTCCGCAGGACGGTGTGCTGTTCAGTGCCAATGCGCGTGACAACCTGCGCTATGGCAAATGGGACGCGGGCGATGAGGATATCTGGGAGGCAGCCCGCGCCGCCAATGCGGAGAGTTTCCTGCAGGAACTGCCCGACGGCCTCGATACTTATCTGGGCGAAGGCGGCACGCAGCTTTCGGGCGGTCAGCAACAGCGCGTTGCAATTGCCCGCGCATTGCTGCGCGATGCACCGATCCTGTTGCTGGACGAAGCGACCAGCGCGCTCGACGCGGAAAGCGAACAGCTGGTGCAGCGGGCTCTCGAGGCGCTGATGCAAGACCGCACAACTCTGGTGATTGCCCACCGGCTTGCGACAGTGCGCAAGGCTGACCGGATTATCGTCCTGGACGGCGGCGAAATTGCGGAACAGGGCACCCATGCCGAGCTTTCGGCGGCGGGCGGGCTGTATTCACGGCTGGCAGCTCTGCAATTTGCAGCGACCGAGGCCGCATAATCGACCAGTGGCTGCTTGTGTCGGTCGAACGGCACCCCATTGCCGATCCGCGCGCTAAACGAAGTGCGGGGAAACACACATTCAAACAACCAACGGGGATTGATCTATGATCCGCATGACCAAATTGCTTTTGACGGGCACAGCTGCTTTCGCGCTCGCGGGCACAGCCTTCGCACAGGAAGGGGAAATTCACTCTGGTGAGAATATCCTCTTGCTTGAAGAAGCCGGACAAGGCGGCGCTGATGAGAGCAGCGCACCAACAATGGATTTCGGAACATGGGGCGTCGGGCTCGACCTGATCGACCAGACTGTCGATCCGGGCGATGATTTCAATGCCTACACCAATGGCAAGTGGATTGCCGCCAACGAGATTCCAGCCGATCGCCAGCGTTACGGTGCGTTCGACATGCTGCGGGAAGGCTCTGTCAGGGATGTCCGCAATCTGATCGAAACACTCGTTGCTTCCAATCCCGAAGAGGGCACGCAGGCCCGCCGGATCGTCGATGCATATCACGCATTCCTGGATGTTGACGCGATCGACGCAAGCGGGCTCGCCCCGGCACAGCCCTATCTTCAGGACATTTACGGCGCAGCCGATCTTGATGCGCTGGTGCGTCTGTTCGGCCAGCCGGGCTACCCTTCGCTGGTCAGCGCAGGCGTGAGCATCGATGCGCGCAATCCGACCGATTACGCGGTGGGAATCGGCTTTGACGGCATGGGGCTTCCCGACCGCGACTATTACCTGGTCGATTCTGAAAGCAATCTGGAGATCCGCAAGAAGTACAAAGCCTATCTCGCTACGGTGCTGGACGCCGCGGGCTACGCCGACGCCACAGGAGCAGCCGAGGCAGTCTACGCTTTCGAGGCAAAGGTCGCCGAGATCGAATGGGCGCGCCAGATCTTTCGCAAGCCGACACTGACCTATAACGTCCTTTCCGCAGAGGATCTGGCCGGTTATGCGGGTGATTTCCCGATAAACACACTGCTCGAATCCTCGCAGCTCTCAGGGCAGGACCGCTTTCTGGTGAGCCAGATTCCGCCGACCGATGAAGAGATCGAAGAAGCCGGGCTGACCGATGAGCAAAAGGCCATGATCGGCGGCGGGCTGCCGGCGATGATGACGCTGCTCACCGAAACACCGCTCGCCACGATTAAGGCCTATATGGCGAAGAGCTTCCTTTCATCGAACGCGGCGGTTTTGACGAGCGAGCTTGATGAGGCGAATTTCGATTTTTACGGTCGCACAATCAGCGGCCGTGAAGAACAGCAGGAACGCTGGAAACGCGCGATTTCTGCGGTCGAAGGATCGCTGGGTGAGCAGCTTGGTGCGCTCTATGTCGAGAAATTCTTCCCGCCGGAAAGCAAAGCCCGGATGGACGAGCTGGTTGCAAACCTGAGCCGTGCAATGAACGCTGCGCTCGACCGTAACGAGTGGATGACAGAAGCAACGATCACCGAAGCACGCTCGAAACTGCAGGGCTTCGTCCCGATGATCGGCTATCCCGACGAGTTCAAGACCTATGACGGTCTTGATGTCACTCCTGATAATCCGCTCGCCAATCGTATCGCGACGATCAAATGGGGAACCGACGATAACCGTGCGCGGCTCGGCACAAAAGTCGACCCGACCGAATGGGGCATGACGCCGCAGACGGTGAACGCGTACTACTCACCGCTGACGAACCGGATCGTTTTCCCGGCGGCTATCCTGCAGCCACCGTTCTTCAATGCCGAAGCCGATCCGGCAGTGAATTACGGCGGTATCGGGGCGGTAATCGGTCATGAAATCGGCCACGGCTATGACGATCAGGGATCGCAATTCGACGCCACCGGAACGCTGCGCAACTGGTGGCAGGACGAAGACCGGGCCGGCTTTGTCAAATTCACCGAAGCCATGGGCGGGTTCATCGAATCCTATTGCCCCGTGGAAAGCCCGGAGGGGCCGGTCTGCTTGCGAGCTGGCCAATCCATGGGCGAAACGCTGGGTGATGTCGTCGGCTTGCAGATGGCCTACCGCGCCTATCGCATGAGCCTTAACGGTGAAGAAGCACCCGTGATTGACGGGCTTACCGGCGATCAGCGGTTCTTCCTCGGCTTTGCGCAGATCTGGCGCGGGATGGAGCGCGAGGAGAGCCTGCGGAACCGCGTGATGACGGCGAACCATCCTCCCGGTGAGTTCCGTCTCAACAACGCTGTGCGGCACCTTGATGCCTGGTATGAGGCGTTCAATGTCACCGAAGGCGACGCGCTGTACCTGCCCCCCGAAGAGCGTGTGCGCATCTGGTAACATCGCCGCGGCGCAGCAAAAAAATTGACATAGCCCGCGCTTCCGCCATGGAGCGCGGGCTATGACTTTTTTGCAGCTGCTCATCATTGCGGTGGTTCAGGGGATCACCGAATTCCTGCCGATTTCATCGTCAGGCCATCTGATCCTGATCCCTTACCTTACCGACTTTCCGGACCAGGGTCCGCTGATCGATGTAGCGGTTCATGTTGGCTCGCTGCTGGCGATCATCGTCTATTTCTTCAAAGACGTGCTGGTCCTGGCGCGGGGCGGATTTGCGAGCATTGGCGTGGGCGCAGGGCGCGCCGAAGCGCCGGCAGAGCGCCGGCTGTTCTGGTGGATCGTGCTGGGCACAATTCCGGCGGTTGCATTCGGCCTTTCAATCAAGCTCGGCCTGTTTAACGGCATCGCGCAAAACGTGTTCGGCGTGGAGATTGTCGACGATGATCTGATGGGATCGATCCGCTTTACAGACCTGATCGCGTTCAACCTGATCGTATACGGCATACTACTCGGCGTGGCCGACTGGATCGGAAAAGAAGTCAAGCAGTTCGAGGATATGACCTGGCGCGATGGATTGATTGTGGGTGTTGCGCAGGCGCTTGCCATCATTCCCGGAACCAGCCGTTCAGGTGTCACGATGACCGCCGCCCGGTTCCTTGGCTATAAACGCGTGGAAGCGGCGCGGTTTTCCTTCCTGTTGTCGATCCCGGCGGTCGCCGGAGCAGGGGTGTTGATCGTGCCGGAAATATTCGAGGCTGGCACAGCGCTCGCGCTCGATGCGCTGATCGCGGGCGTGCTCACCTTTATCGCTGCATTCCTGACGATGGCTTTCCTGATGAATTTCCTCAAACGCGCATCGATGATGGTGTTTGTGCTTTATCGTATCGCGATGGGATGCGCGCTCCTTTACTTTTTCTGACGCCCGGCCTCAGCAGTTTCTGGCGGAACCCTTGGGCGACCTTTGGGTTCAAGAAACAAGAGCTTTAAAAAATAGGATTGTTTGAAGAATGGCGTTGCTGGTTTTGATCGTAATGGGAGCCTGCGCAGGATGGCTGGCCTCGATCATCACGCGCAATGAGCGTGCTCGAGAGATTTTGCGAATGATGGGCGTTGGTGTTGCAGGCAGTCTGATTGGCGGCCTGATCGTCAACAACGGCACGTTTCTGGGCGGAATTTCGCTTTCCGCTGTTGGCGCTGCGGTGCTCGCCGCAGCGCTTGCTCTGGTCGTTTTCGCCTTCGCGACCCGGTCTAATACCGAAATCGACGCCTGACGCGCAGGATCAGACGGGCAACGCGCCCGAGCCTCTGCCACCGCGCAGGTGATACTCCTGCGTGCCGCGGTGTACGACATTGTCGACATCAATGATCGCTGAATTGGCATAGGTGAAATTCGCCGCGAGACTGCGATACAGCCGGTCGAAATCCCGTTCGACGGTCTGCCGGTAGAGATCCTCGAAGCTCTCGATCACGAAATAGGTCGGCTGCAAATCGCTGATCACGTAATCGGTACGCATCACCCGGTCGACATTCAGTATGATCCGATTGGGGCTCTCGGCTTCGACCGCGAATTTGGCTTCGGTCGGACCTGAAAGAATGCCCGCGCCGTAGGCTTTGATACCGCCCTCTTCCTCGATCAGGCCAAACTCCACCGTGTACCAGTACAGCGCACCCAGTGCCTTTAGCCGGTTATACCGCATCGCCTTCCACCCGGCGCGGCCATATTCCTGCATGTAATCGGCATAGACCGGGTCGGTAAGCATCGGCACGTGGCCGAACACATCGTGGAAGACATCGGGCTCTTGAATGTAGTCAAAGGTTTCGCGCGTGCGGATGAAATTGCCTGCCGGAAAGCGGCGATTTGCAAGGTGCCAGAAAAACACGTGATCGGGGATCAGCATCGGGACAGGCACCACGCTCCATCCGGTCAATCTGCCAAGCTCTTCTGAAAGCGCGCCGAATTCGGGAATGCCACCGCGCGAGAGATCAAGCTTGTCGAGCCCTGCGATAAACGCGCTCGCCGCGCGGCCCGGCAGCACCTCCATCTGGCGAGCAAACAGCTCGTTCCAGATCTCGTGGTCTTCGCTTGTATATTCGGTTTGCGCAGGCTCAAGCCAGTCATCGCCGAGATGGACCGGCTTGGCGAGCGGTGCGGTGAAGACATCCGCCGGTAGATCGGGCAGACTGGTGAAATCGGTGTCGGGATCAGCAATTGTAGCCATATACTTACATTTGATACTACTACCGGCGCGAGACGACAAGGAATAGAGGAATGCCATGGGTCTGAAGGGTAAGGAATACCGCAATTTGCTCGAACCGATGACGGAAGAGCTGGTGGGAATGACTCGCTGGGCACGCGAAACAGGTGCGCGGATCGTGGTGCTGTTCGAGGGACGCGATACCGCGGGCAAGGGCGGCGCGATCCGCGCGGTCCGTGACAAGCTGAACCCGCGCCAATGCCGCACCGTGGCACTGGGCAAACCCACCGATGACGAGCGCGGCCAGTGGTATTTCCAGCGCTATATCCAGCATCTGCCGACCGCCGGCGAGATCGTGCTGTTCGATCGCAGCTGGTATAACCGTGCGGGGGTCGAACAGGTCATGGGATTTGCTGATGAACGTCAAGTCGCGGCGTTTCTCGAACAGGCTCCGGTCTTCGAAAAGCTGCTGACCGACGATGGCATTCACCTGTTCAAATACTGGCTTACGACGGATCAGGACCGGCAGGAAAAGCGGCTGCTCGAGCGGCTGGATGATCCGCTGAAGCGTTGGAAGCTCTCACCGATCGACCTTGCTGCGCGCGGCAAATATGATGCGTATACCGAAGCGCGTGAAACGATGCTGAGGGCCACGCATACAGACAACGCGCCGTGGACCCTGGTCGATTTCAACGATCAAAAGCGCGGGCGTTTGACTTTGATCCGCGATCTTTTGGACCGGTTGCCGGATTTGCATGTCGCGCCGCCGGAGATAGAATTTCCCGATCTTGGCCGTGAGCCGAAGGCGGAGAGCTACTCGGTCATTGAACCGATCGACAACTTCCCGGTCTAGCTGGCCCGTTCAAAAACGGCAGCAATGCCCTGCCCGCCGCCGATGCACATCGTCTCCAGACCGAAACGCGCCTCGCGCCGATGCATTTCGGCGGCCATGTCGGCGAGGATGCGCCCGCCGGTCGCGCCGATCGGGTGGCCTAGCGAAATGCCCGAACCGTTGACGTTGAGCATCTCGCGGCGGCTGTCATCCGCGCTCCAGCCCCAGCCCTTGAGTACGGCGAGAACCTGCGGCGCAAAGGCCTCGTTGAGTTCAACCAGATCGATATCATCCCATGAATAGCCGCGCCGTTCGAACAGCCGGTCCACCGCCGGAACCGGGCCAATGCCCATCCGCGAAGGATCACATCCGGCCGCTGCCCAGCCGCCGAACCACAGCGACGGGGTTAGTCCCAAGTCCTGCAGCTTGTCCTCGACAACGACGAGACATGCCGCCGCTGCATCGTTTTGCTGGCTCGCATTGCCTGCCGTGACGATGGCGTGAGGATCACGTTTCATGTCAATCGCGCGCAATTTGCCGAGGCTCTCAATCGAAGCGTCCGCACGGTAGCCTTCGTCTTCGGCGAAAACCACGGGATCACCGCGGCGCTGTGGCACTTCGACCTTTACCAGATGATCTTCGAACTTGCCTGCTTCCCACGCTGCGGCAGCGTTCTGGTGCGAACGCACTGCATAGGCGTCGGCTTCCTCGCGGGTGATGCCGTAATCCTTCGCGAGGTTCTCTGCTGTTTCAATCATGCCGGTGATGATGCCAAAACGCTCAATCGGCTGGCTCATCAGCCGCCCTCGCGAAAGGCGATCATGCAGGGTAATATCACCCATGCGCGCGCCGCCGCGCCCTTGAAGGGTATAATGTTCGACATTGGACATGCTCTCGCACCCGCCCGCGACGACGACGTCGGCCATGCCGGTCTCAACCATCATCGCGGCGTTGGCGACCGCCTGCAGGCCCGATCCGCAGCGCCTGTCCAACTGGTAACCGGGCACTCCCAAAGGCAGCCCGGCGGCGAGCCATGACCAGTGCCCGATCGCTGGCGCCTCGGCATTGCCGTAGCCTTGCGAGAAAACGACATCATCGACACGCGCGGGATCAATGCCGGATCGCTCAACCAATGCTTTCAGAATGATGGCACCCAATTCGCCTGCATTGAGGCTGGAGAGGCTGCCAAGGAATTTGCCCACCGGTGTGCGCAAGGGCGAAACGATGGCGGCTCTTCTAGTCATGATCTGGTCCTATCGATTATAGGTTTTGTTCTGGTCGCTCAGCGCCACTGTTCCCGCATCGACAAGTTTGCCGATGGCACCCGAGGACAGCCCTAGCCTTTCAGTCAGCACTTCCTCCGAATGCTGGCCGAGATAGGGTGCCGGTGCCGGATCACCCGGCTTGCAGGCAGGCAGGTTCGCGAAAGAGCGCGTGGCCGGATAGTCGAACCCGCTCGGATTGGCGGGTGAGGGACCGAACAGCGGGTTGTCTGCAACCAAGTCCGGATCATTCGCCGCCTCATAAGCGGTGCGATATTTCTCGAAAGTGCAGCCCTGCGCCGCCATGAGCGATGCCAGCGCTTTGTAATCATGGCTGCCCGCGACTGTCTGAAAGATGTCAAACAGCGCGTGCCGGTGCTCGAAACGGGGCCGGTCTCCGGCTGCGAAGTTGACGCCCTTTTCCGCTTCCAGCTTGCTGATGGGCAGACCCACACCAAATGCCTCGACGAGCCCTGCCCACTGTTTGTGTGTGAGCGCAGCAACCATAAAGCGCACACCGTCTTTCGAACGGAAATCGCGCCCGAACGCGCCCCAGATAGCATTGCCGAGACGCTGCCGGTCGCTGCCGCGATAGAGCATTTCGGCCATCATTCCGGCATTGGCAGTCGTGCCGATGGCTACATCGCCTAGTGGCACACGCACTTCGCTGCCCTCCCCCGTGGCATCGCGGTGACGCAAGGCGGCGAGCAGGGCGAAGGCACAATAGGCACCGGTGATGAAGTCCCAGGCTGGAAGAACCTGGTTCACCGGTGGTGCGGTTTCCATGTCCCAGTCTTCCGGGCCGGTCATCAGCGGGTAACCGCTGGCCGCGTTGACGGTGAAGTCCATCGCCTGTCTGCCATCGTGCCAACCCATAATGCGCACGGAAGTCATATCGGGAGCGCCATCAACCTGGGCGTTCTTCATCGCTTCGTGGGAGAGAAAGCTTTTCTCGGGCAAATTCGTAATGCAGTTTCCGGTTTTTGCAGCGAGTGCCACGCACAGCTCGCGCCCTTCGCCGCTACGCAGATCAAGCGCGACTGATTTTTTCGCTCGGTTGAGGTTCTCCCAGCTGAGCGAACGCCCCTCCTTCGTCAGCATGTAGCGGTCGTAATCGAGCCCGCCCGCTTTGTGGTCGACACGGATCACCTCCGCGCCCATTTGCGCGCAATAAAGGCCAGCGGTCGGCGAGGCGACGAAGCTGGAGACTTCGATGATGCTGAGGTTGTTGAGAAGGTTGTACATCAGTGTCCTTGTTTGCGTGCCGGGGCCACCCGCTCCCTCCACCCTTCCACCCGGATTGTGTCCCGGTAGGCTCCGGGTGGAAGGGTGGAGGGAGCGGGTGGCCTGGGCAAAGGTTCAGGCGGATGCCTGAACCGCACGTCAACCATTTTCTTTTTCCCATTCGCGCAGCATGTGCTTGGCGATCTGGAGCTGCAGGATCTGCGTCGTGCCTTCGTAGATGCGGTAGATGCGCGCATCGCGGTAGAAGCGCTCCGCGTCGTATTCGGCGAGGTAACCTGCGCCGCCATAGATCTGCACCACGCGGTCGACCACCCGCCCGCACATCTCGGAAGCGAAGACTTTGAAGGCGGCAGCCTTCCCGATGATGTTCTCGCCCCGGTCGGCGCGGGCAGTGACATCCCGCATCATGCATTCGGCCGCATAGATCTCGGTCTCGCTGTCAGCGAGCATCGCCTGAATAAGCTGGAAACGTGCGATCGGCTCGCCAAACGCCTTGCGCTCATTGGCGTATCGCAGCGCGGAATTGAGCGCGCGCCGGGCATAGCCGGTCGCGGCTGCACCCACGCTGATGCGTCCATTATCGAGGCTCTGCATCGCAAAGCGGAAGCCCTTGCCAGTTTCGCCGCCCAGCAGCGCATCACCGGGCACCTTCACATCGTCGAGCATGATGTCGGAGATGTGCGATCCCGATTGGCCCATTTTCTTGTCAGGCGATCCGGTCGAGATTCCCGGCGAGCTCATCGACACGAGAAACGCGGAGACGTGCGCATTCTTGGGCAGCGCCTCTTTCTCGGTACGCGCCATGATCAGAGCGACATCGGCGTGAGGCGCGTTGGTGATGTAGCGCTTCGTCCCGTTGAGGATCCAGCCATTACCGTCAGGATCGGGCGCTGCGGTGGTCTGCATCGCGGCGCTGTCGCTGCCCGAACCCGGTTCTGTCAGGCCGAAGCAGGCAATCTTGCCTTCGACCAGTTTTGGGTACCATTCCTGCCTTTGCTCCTCGGTCGCGCCATTCTTCAGCGCGCTCGCAAACATCCCGATATTGATCGAGAAGATGGAGCGGAAAGCAGGCGCGGCGTAACTCATCATGTTGACGACCCGTGCATATTGCGTGGTGTTGAGCCCGGCCCCGCCATATTCCTCGGGCACAGAGATACCGAACAGGCCCATTTCGCGCATTTCGTCGATGATTTCTGGCGGAACCGCGTCGTTTTCGATCAAATTGCCTTCAGCGGGGATCAGCCGCTCATTGACATACCGTTCGAGCTGTTCGGCGAACTGTTCGAAAGTCTCTCCATCCATACCCGGATTGGAGCGGACGGGATTGGTAGGGGCATTCATGCGTATTCTGTCCTGTTTCGGTGATGCGTTGTATTGCCGGAGCCTACTCGGATGTGTCGCCTGTCACTTCAGCGGATGGCGTGCCTGCCGGGGGCGCCTCAATGTCAGGGACCACGCCATCGGGCAAACGCCGTTCGTCCAGCATCTCAGCGGCTTCCTCGAGAGCTTTTGCTTCACCCTCGCTGACCGCGCCCGGTGCGCTTCCCCCGCTATCGCCGCATGCCGCAAGCGCGAGCATCGCTGCGATAGCTGCAACCGGTCTGTGACCTCTCATTCGATTTCGAGATTGGCGGCGGCTTCTGCTGCGGAAGCGGCATCGGCCGCCTCTGCAGCGGCCGCTGCTTCCGCTGCCTCGACCGCAGCGGCAACACCTTCGGCGGCTTCGGCGGCTTCCTCTGCGGTCTGCGTATCAACGGCCGGTGGCCCTTCGACCGCTTCGGATGTTGCCGCACTGTCTTCGACCGGCTCTTCCGTTACAGGCTCAAGCGCGGCCTCAGCCGGCATTTCGACATTCTCGATCTCAAGATCGCTCGACGCATCATCTGAGCTGCCGCAAGCGGCAAGAGCAACGCTGGCGAGGCCGAGCACGGCAAGACTGGTGATCTTCTTCATTGGGTGTTCTCCTCTCGACCCCGGAAATCTCGACCGGTGGTGTAGCCAACCCGCGTCAGGTTAGCAAAGCTCGATTTGCTGATCCGAAACGGCACAGCAGCAATTCTTGCGCAAGCGATTGCTCTGCAGCCGGTGTAACGATGGCCGCATGAAACATTCGCTCATCCTGCTCGCATCCTCCGCGCTTGGCTTCGCCATTATTCCTCTCGCGGCTGCCAATGTCCAATCCGGCGCGGCATTCACAGTTATGGAAACCGGCCGGGGCTATGCCAGCCTGCAGCAAGCGGTGGACTCGATCGGCAACCGGCGCGGAACAATCGAGATTGCACCCGGCACCTATCGCCAGTGCGCGGTCCAGAAAGCGGGCGTGATCACCTACGTGGCGCGCGAATATGGAACAGTGACTCTCAACAACCGAGCATGCGAAGGCAAGGCCGCATTGGTGCTACGCGGAAGCGGTGCGGAAGTCCGCGGCGTTACCTTCAGCGGGATCACCGTTCCGGATGGCAACGGAGCGGGCATTCGGCTGGAAAAAGGCACGCTCAACATCGCCTATTCGCGGTTCCTCAACAGCCAGCAGGGGATTTTGACAGCGAATGATGCGAATGGCCGGATTTTTATCACCCGGTCAACATTCAGCGGCCTTGGGACATGCGAAAATTCCGCCGGATGCGCGCATTCGATCTACACCGGCGATTATGGCGAGCTCACTGTGCGAGAAAGCCGGTTTGAGCGCGGGCAAGGCGGGCATTATCTCAAGGCGCGGGCGCGCAACGTCGTGATCGAGGACAATTCATTTGATGATGCGAACGGGCGCTCGACGAACTATATGATCGATCTGCCCGCAGGCAGCAGGGGCAGCATTGCGAACAACTGGTTCGTGCAAGGGCGCAGTAAAGAGAACTACTCGGCATTCATCGCGCTTGGCGCAGAGCAGCAACTCCATTCCTCCGAAGGTCTGAGCGTGCGCAATAACGAAGCGCGTTTCGTGCCGGGGCTGCGCCGTTCCAGCACATTTCTGGCCGATTGGACCGGAGCGAGCATCTCAATGTCGGGCAACCGGTTGGCAGATGGCCTCAAGCAATACGAACGGCGTTGACCCTCAGCCGAATGCAGGCGCGTATTTGACCTCGCCGCTTGGCAGGTCACCGTTCAGCAAGAGACACTGAAAAAATTCGGCCGGCGGACCGGAATAGGTAAGCTGCGGTTCGTGGACGAAGCCAAAGCGCGGATAATATTCGTTGCTGCCAAGCAGAATGATGCCCTTTGCACCCATGACCCGCATGTCGGCGATGGCGCGCTTTATCAATGCGCCGCCGATACCCATGCGTTGCAGGCCGGGGCTGACAGACACAGGCCCCAGCCCATACCAATCGCATGCGCCGTCGCTGATTGTTACGGGCGATATCGCGATGTGCCCGACGATATCCTCACCATCTTCGGCAACGAGTGAAAGGGTGAGGTCGCCATCGTCACGCAATTGATCGATTATTCGCGGCTCGCTGCCATCCGAAAACGGCATCGGATTGAATGCCGCTTCGGTCAGAGCGTGGATCGCGGCAATATCTCCAGCCGCTTCTGGACGAATGGTAATGGCAATCTCTGGTCCGATCATGTCAGCAAATGTCCTGAGCGGTCGCGTTTGGTCGCGAGATAGTGGGCGTTGTGTGGATTGTCCGGCAATTGGTGCTGCACACGTTCGGTCACCGTAATACCCGCAGCCGACAAAGCGCCGACTTTTTTCGGATTGTTGGTCATCAGCCGGATTGAGGTCGCACCAAGCAGTTCCAGCATCCTCGCCGCCGTCGCGAAATCGCGCGCCTCGTCTGGCAGGCCCAGGCGCTGATTGGCATCCACAGTATCGAACCCTTCATCCTGAAGGCGGTATGCGCGCAGTTTGTTGATGAGGCCGATACCGCGCCCTTCCTGACGCATATAGAGCAAGGCTCCCCACCCGCCGTCCCGAACTGCATGTTCGGCCATGGCGAGGAGCGCGGCGTCGAGCTGTGGTCCGCAATCGCATTTCAGGCTGCCCAGTATGTCACCGGTCAGACATTCTGAATGCAACCGTACCAGCGGGATGCGCTCCCCGCTTTGCTGACCGATGATCAAAGCAACATGCTCGCGGGTGTCGGCAGAAGACCGAAATGCGACAATCTCGGCGGTTTCGCTGGCCGTCACCGGCAGTTTCGCGCGGGTCACGATGCGCAGCGCCCCTGTGTCCGAATAATGCGCCAGATCGCCGGCGGCGACCGGCTGCGCTTCGCCAGCATCGACCGGGTCCACCATGAAAGCTGGCAGAATACCCGCCATGCGCGCCAGCTCCATCGCCGCCTCTGCAATAGCAGGCCATGGATTGAGCTCCGCCTTGAACGGTCCCTTGAACGGGTTCTTGAGGTCAAGTGCCGGATCGGCAATCGGCACAGCGGTTGTCAGATCAAACGGCTCACCGCCATGGATGACAACCGGGGAATGCGGGACAGCGGCTTCGATCTGGTTTGCCAGCTTCAGCGTCGCGGCGCGCGCGGCCGAAATCAGCATCTTCGGCGCGGTGGCCTTGCTTGCAATGGCTGTTTCGACAGGCAGTAATACCGGCCCGCCATCAAATGCCAATGGCCAGCCATGACGCAGCGCGTCCACCGCCTGCGCGGTACGGCGCGAAGGGGAGGTGTGGCCGCTCAGAGATCGAACTCCGTGATAAGCGGGATGTGATCGGAGGGCTTCTCCCAGCTTCGCGCATCTTCGAGAATCCGGTGGCCAGTTGCCTGCTTGGCAAGAGCCTCGCTCGCCCACATATGATCAAGCCGCCGCCCTCGATCATTCTTGCGCCAATCGGGTGAGCGATAGGACCACCAGCTGAAGTAGCGATCCGGATCCCTGATGAACTCGCGGCCCAGATCGACCCAGCCATGCGCATCCTTAAAGCGCTGCAATGTCTCGACCTCAAGTGGCGTATGGCTGACGACTTTGAGCAACTGCTTGTGGCTCCAGACGTCGCTTTCTAGCGGAGCAATATTGAAGTCGCCCACTATCAGTGTGGGCCGATCAACTGCATCGGCCCAGCGGGTCATGCGTTCAAGGAAATCGAGCTTCTGGCCGAATTTCACGTTTACATCGCGGTCTGGCACATCGCCGCCTGCGGGTACGTAGACATTGTCGACCACCATATCCTTGCCCACAATCTCGACACCGACGTGGCGGGCCTCGCCATTGTCCTGTCAGTCATGGCGCGCAATTTCCTTGATCGGCAGACGGCTCACGGTCGCTACGCCATGATAGCCTTTCTGGCCGCAGATCGCCTGATGCTCGTAGCCCAGCTCGGCGAGCGCTTCGGCGGGGAACTGGTGTTCCTGACACTTGATTTCCTGAAGGCAAAGAACATCGGGTTCCTCGTCCCTCAGATATTTCTCGATAATCGGCAGGCGCAAGCGGGCCGAATTGATGTTCCAGGTGGCGACAGAAATCATGGCGGAGATGTAGGGTCAGCGGCCAAGAAACTCCACCTTTCACTTTCCCGCAGCAAAACTTCACGATAGCGAGGGGCAGTTTTCCGGGAGACCCATCATGATCCGCACTCGTTCGCTTGCCCTTGCCCTGTCGGTTTCGGCCCTTTCCCTTGGTGCATGTACAACCGCGGGCGATGCGCCGACCGCGCAGAGCGCGAGCGTCGCTGCCCCGGCCCCTGCTCCGGCAAAGGCCAAGAACGTGATTCTCTTTATTGGCGATGGCATGGGTATTTCCACCATCACTGCCGCGCGGATCTACGAAGGGCAAAAACGCGGCCAGACGGGCGAGGAAAACCTGCTGAGCTTTGAGAGTTTTGAAAATGTCGCGCTGGTCAAGACATACAATACCAATGCGCAGGTGCCTGACAGCGCGGGAACCGCAACAGCAATGCATTCCGGGCAAAAGACCAAGATCGGGTTCCTCGGTGTCGGCCCTGAAGCAAAGCGCGGATCATGCGCCGATACGCTGGCCCATCCGCTGCCTCTGCTTGGCGAAGAGGTGAAACAGCGAGGTCTCGCTCTCGGTATCGTCTCAACGGCCCGCATAACCCATGCAACTCCGGCCAGCGTCTATGCGCGCGCTTCCGATCGCAATTGGGAGGCCGATGCCGCTATTCCCGAGGATCAGCGCGGTCTTGGCTGCAAGGACATCGCCGCCCAATTGATCGAATCCGACTGGGACGTTGCATTGGGAGGCGGTTTGGGTGCGTTCTTTGGCGAGGGCGCGGACGATGCAGGGCGCCGTCTTGATGCCAGCGCCAATCTTCCGGCAGAATGGGCCGCGCGCACGGGCGGCACATTTGTGCGCAGCGCAGAGGCGCTCAATGCGGCCGCCATGGACAGGCCGGTGTTCGGCCTCTTCTCGCTCAGCCACATGACTTACATGACGGAAAGGGGCAGCGGAAAAGGCGATAACGAGCCGACCTTGACCGATATGACCGCGCAAGCCATCGCGCGCCTCAAATCCGATCCTGACGGGTACTACCTTATGGTCGAATCCGGCCGGATCGATCATGGTCATCATGCGGGCAAGGCGGGGTTCGCACTTGAGGAGACGGTCGAATTCGCGCGCGCAATCCAATATGCGATCGACAACACCAACCCGGACGAAACGCTGATCATGGTCACCGCCGATCACAGCCACGTCTTCACAATTGCAGGCTACCCGCGGCGTGGGAATGACATTCTTGGTCTGGTAGTCCCGCCCGAAGACGAAGAGGTCGACGGCGCGGCCAAGGCGGCAGATGGGAAGCCTTATACCACTCTGGGATATGCGAATGGTCCGGGCGCGATCGCCAATCTTGCCGAGCGGCCTGACCCTGAAACAGGCGTCAATGCGCAGCAACAGTCGGCCATTCCGACCCGCAGCGAAACGCATGCGGGTGAAGATGTGGCGCTGTACGCGCAGGGCCCGGGCTCGGAAAAAGCGCGGGGCGTGATCGAGCAGAACGTGATTTACGACATCATCCGGTCAGCCTTCGGCTGGGAGTAAGCCACAAAAAACCCCTGTCCCGGGGGCGGTGGGACAGGGGTTCCATGTTAGCGTTCGTCACGCTTGTACAAGGCGACTTATTCCGAAGGGCCGGGCAACAGGGGGGAAACCCGCCTTTCATCCGCCTTGATTGGTAGAAATACCGGCTTTCGCCTTTCAGGTATATGAATATCGACCTTGGCTTGTCGTATTCTTACTACTTTTCAGGGTCGAAACGTTCAGCGTGGCCGACGAGATGATCGGCGCGGATCGTCGAACTTAAATGCGCTCTCGGATACCGACATTCCGTAGCGATGATTCGAAAGCCGAACGGTCGTTCTGTAATTCTGTGCGTCATTCGCAACCCAGTGTGTTAGTTGCATTCCTCCTGGCGCACTGGAATTGCGCACGAAGATTAGATTGATGCTTCCGAACTCAGGGCGTTTCGGGTCTTTCACCAGCACGCTGAGCACTTCCGGGCTGCCGGTCGGTATAAGCGTCCCGTATTGCTTAACATCGCGATTGGGATCGAGCAGCGCGCCAAGCGGCGAATTGCGGATTGGCCAGCGTTCAACCTGCCGAACCTCGTAATCGACCATATAGAGCGACTTGCCGTTGGAGACGACCAGAAGGTCGGCATCCTTGCCGTAATCGAACCGGATTTTACCCGGGCGCTTCAGTGTCATCGTGCCATATGCAACATTGCCGGCACGGTCGGTCTGCGAAAAGTCGGCGCGCATGGTCGAAATGGACCGCAGCGCCCTCACCGCGCGATCAAGATCGGCGGGGCTGGTCTGCGCCTGCGCTACCGGGACCGGCGCAAATTGGGCTGCGGGAACGGCAAAGGCAGTTACGCCTGCCGATATGGCAAGTGCGCCTTTGAGCGCGCGCTTTGATAGGATCGAATTCAGCATCATGCTCCGTCAACTATCTGCGAAGCGTTGAACTGCGGATGAATTTGCAGGTTTGAAAAGAGCAAGGCAACGAAACGGGCCCTGCGCGCCAGATCACTTGATCTTGGCTTCCTTGAACTCAACGTGCTTTCTCGCGACCGGATCATATTTACGGAACACCATTTTTTCGGTGATGTTCCGGGGATTTTTCTTGGTCACGTAGTAAAAGCCCGTGCCCTCGGTCGAGACGAGCTTGATCTTGACGGTTGCGGGCTTCGCCATGGCGGTATCCTAAATCTGTCTGGTGGGCCGCGAAGGTTTGTCCGGGCCGAAAAAACTAGGGCGACGCGTCGCGCGCCGCCTCTCAGGCCGTGCCCAATTGCCGATTCACGGGGAAAAGTCAAGCGAAACGGATGCGTTCGCCCTACCAATCCGACTGGCTCACCTTACCGCGTTTCGCCTTAACGTCGCTGCGCGCCTTTTTGCTCTTCAGCCGCTTGGTCTTGCCGACGCGATTGACCCGCGTCTTGGCGCGTTTCTTTGGCTGGCGGTGCGCATCTTCCAACAGCTCTTCAAGCTTCGCGCGCGCCGCCTGCCGGTTGGCGTCCTGCGTGCGGTGCTGACGCGCTGTTATCAGCAGATCGCCCGCAGCAGTCAGCTTGCTGCCCGCGAGATCACGCAGCCGGGCGAAAACGGGCGGCGACAGTCGCAGCGGATAGATATTGACGCGCAATTGTACCTCGGTCGCGACTTTATTGGCGTTTTGACCGCCAGGGCCCGATCCGGCGAGGAAGCTCTCTTCTGCGAGTGCGTGAGCGCGGCTGAGAAGGCTTCTATCCATCGGCTGGTTGCGGCGCGCGCTCGGGCGGAGCGGGCGGTTCAGGTGCGGTGAGACCAGCGCGAGCGAAATCATCTGGGAACGGAGCGAAAGCGCTGACTGGCTCTTTACCGGGCCGCGTCATGTGCAGCGCCTCAGCGTGCAGCATCGTGCGCGGTGCGCCTTTGTTCTGCCCGCGTACTGGGCCGTAAACCGGATCACCAAGCAAAGCGGCGCCAAGCCCCTGAAGCGCGTGGACCCGTAACTGGTGGGTGCGCCCGGTTTCAGGGCGGAACCGGATGAGCGAGCGTTTGCGATCGCCCTCGCCAATGGTCTGGAGCAGTTCCCAATGCGAAATCGCCGGCTTCCCC
>CALLQC010000152.1 GCA_938015255.1 uncultured Erythrobacter sp. | reverse complement strand
ACCAGCAAATCGAGATCTGACGTAATCCGCGTGAGTTCGCCAGCGCGATCCATTCCGAAATCACCAGTGCCTTTCAGCAGGATCGGTTGGACACCCGCATCGTTCAGCGCAGCAAGTGCCTGTTCCAATTGCGTGCGCATCATCCGGTTGCGGGCAATAGCCTGGGTTTCGACGGTTTCCAGCAACTGGCTGGCTTCGGCCGGGACGCCAGCGACACCGCGCAGGGATCCTGCGAGGATCGGCGTAACCAGGGTGCGGTTGGCGAGGGTAAGCACCGCAAACCAATCAATATCTGCTGGCGGATCGCCGTTTGCGCAGGCGAGCAGATCCAGCAATGTCTTGCGAGTGTCAGCCATAGGTTTCGGCGAGCAGTGTGGCCGCTTCCTCGGCCTCTGCATAGCTCAATGTGCGGCATTGAGCGCCCTCGACCAGAGCGATCATCGCGGCGACCATATCCGCATCGGCGACGCCGCTGGGATGGTGCCCTTCCGCGAACAGATCCGTCATCGCGGCAATTTTGTCCCAATGGGTCAGGTTTGGCTGGGCGACTGTTAGGTCGGGGTTTCGCGCAAGTTTGATGATTGCCTGCACCTTTGCAGCACCGTTCGCCGTCTTATCAGGCGGTATGGGCAGATATTTCAAAGTTGCTCCATCTGCGCGTTCTTGGGCGGGTAGGTCGGCAGTTTCCGGCATCCAGGTTTCAATCAGGGACCATGCCGGCTGCTTGATCGTCAACGGTAGAGGAACTCCGGATGCTTCACCATTGCCACTGATAAGAGTCACGTCATCGCCGGCAACCGACCAACCCTGCTGCATCAGCGCCAATGTCAGCGTACTCTTTCCAGCGCCCGGTTCCCCTACGAGCAGCACAGTACCCGTGGCGCTTCGCAAGGCGGCGCAGTGAAGCGCCGGACCTTGAATCCTTGCAAGGATCAGCCCGAGAATGTGATTGCGCAGGTCGCAAACGGCATTCTCGGCAAAGGTCAAGTGGGCAGGCTGTCCGGCGGTGCCGATCGCGGTGATGGCGCCGTGTCCGCGTACGGTGACACGCGTGGTCAGCGATCCCGATGAAGCATTTTCGGCCAGATGATAGGGCGCAAGACATGCGTTCAGCAGGTTATCCGGCCCGCCCTGAATAACGAACGTATTCGCACCAAGATCGACCCGGCTTTCTCGTTCAAATGGCTCTTCTGCCGGATCAGCACATATCAGTCCGGCGCGCGACCATTGCACCAGCCATGGGGACAATTCCGGCTGAAACTGCCGGATGTCTGTCCCGTCCTTCAGGGAAGACAAAGCCTTTAGTGCAGCGGGATCGTCAATTTGCAAAAGCCGCTGGTTGCCGGGCGAAAAGATTACATCAGCCCCGCCCAGACGCATCAGCTGGACGCCATCAACCAATCTTATGCGGATAGGATGCGTGATCTAGGTCGTCCCGGACGCTCGGTAGGCGAAACCGGTGTCGATGGTAGTCCGACAGCGGGTCTGCTTAGGTAAAAGCTGATTTACGGATGGCCGCCGCCCTGATTTCCAGGATTGCCCGGTCCCTGTCCGTTTCCGTCATTGATCGGAGGGTTGCCTGGAGGCTGGCAATCCGGCCCGTTGCCAACACCGTTATTGCAGTTTTCTTTCGGATTGCCCGCAGACATCGCGATGGCCGGTGAAGACAGCGATGTGGACAACAAAACAGTCATGGCTGGCGGAACAGTCGCCGCAAGCTTGCCGCAGTTGGTCAGAAACTTCCGACGCGCGGTATCAGGTTGATTTGTATCAAGTTCAGACATTGTCGTATCCTCGGAGAGAGCCCTTGCTCCCCGTAAAAATTGCGATGTACGTCGCGACACGTTTTATTTGATTAAGACCTATAAACCACATTTTTTGGCATTTGGCGAGTCTTCTTGGGCTGTGTCTTATAGGAACAAGTCAGGTTTTACATCTGATTACAGGGTCTGGACCCTGCGCCGGTTTGGTGACGGGCCCCTGAAGCCTTGCAAACGGCCATTTGGCAGGCCAAATCGCGTGTCATGACAGACACCTCGCAATCCGCGCCGCCAATGAAGGCCGCGATCATTCCCGTGACGCCGCTGCAGCAAAACTGCTCGCTCATCTGGTGCACCAAGACGAACAAGGCCGCGCTCACTGATCCGGGCGGCGATCTGCACAAGCTCAAGGATGCGGTGGCGAAAACCGGTGTGGAGCTTGAGAAGATCCTGATTACCCACGGCCATCTCGATCACTGCGGGCAGGCGGGAATGCTGGCGGAGGAACTGGGCCTGCCGATCGAGGGGCCGCATAAGGATGACCTGTTCTGGATCGAGCAGCTGGACGATGATGGCGCGCGGTACGGGATGGAGGCGAAAAGTTTCACTCCCACGCGCTGGCTGGACCATGGCGACACGGTGACGGTGGGCGATCTGACGCTCGATGTGATCCACTGCCCCGGCCATACGCCCGGCCATGTCGTGTTTTTCCACAAGCAGAGCCGCTTTGCGGTCGTAGGTGACGTGATCTTTCAGGGCTCAATCGGGCGCACCGATTTTCCCAAGGGGAATCATCAGGATTTGATCGACGCGATCACGCAGCGACTGTGGCCGCTTGGCGATGACGTGATGTTTATCCCCGGCCACGGCCCGACCAGCACATTCGGACAGGAGCGCAAGACCAATGCGTTTGTGAGCGATTACGCTTTGTCTTGATGCGTATCCTGATCGGCCTCGTTCAGTCCTTTGCTCTCGCGTTTGAGCGGACGTGACACGGGGCACACTTCCTGCACGTAACTGTTGAGCGTGTTGGTCAGGTTCTCGCGAACCAGCTTGTAATGCACATATTGCCCGCGCTTCTCGCTCTCGACTAGACCGGCATTTTGCAAAACGGTCAGATGCTGGGACACAGCCGGTTTTGAGATCTCGAATCGCTCCGCAATCTGGCCAGCGGTGAGCTCGGACTCCGATAGATAGGCCAATATCTTGCGGCGCACGGTAGAGGCGAGGGCTTCGAAAACTTTTTGCATGTTACGTTGGTATATAAGCACTTGCTTAATCGCTTACCAGAGCGCATAGGTAATTAAGTGATACATTAATTACCTATGGAGTTTGCGATGACTCGTGTTCTAAATCATGGGCGGAGCAGGGGCCGCTGCGAGGTAAATTGGATAGCTGAGACAAAAGGTGCAGATCCATCCAGCGGCAGGGTAGAGTGGGATCCGATCCATAGTCTTTGGAATGGCGGCATGTTGATCGCGTCGTTGCTTCTTGCGCCATTCTTTACCACTCCATCAGCGGTCGCTGTTGGGATGATCTTGACCGGCGGGATGGTCCTGCTCGGACATTCGGTAGGCTTCCACCGATTGCTCATCCACGGCAGCTTTGAAACTACACCTTTGCTGCGGCACTTTTTGATCTGGTGCGGGGCAGTTGCCGGAATGAGTGGACCGATCTGGATCGTCAAAACCCATGATCTGCGCGATTGGGCTCAGCGCCAAAGCAGTTGTCATGATTATCTCGCACACCGCAAACCAATGCTGGCTGATGCGTGGTGGCAGCTCCATTGCACGCTCAAGCTCGACCGCCCCCCGCAATACGATCTCGCCCGTCTAGAAAACAGCCGCTTCATCCGTTGGCTCGAAAAGACATGGATGCTGCAACAGTTGCCTTTAGCGGCGCTGCTTTATTGGATGGGCGGCTGGCCGTTCGTCGTGTGGGGTGTTTTTGTGCGGATCGCTTTGACTGTGCACGGACATTGGCTGGTTGGTCACATTGCGCACAGGCGCGGTCCACAAAGCTGGGAGGTCCGCGGAGCGGGCGTGCAGGCGCATGATGTGCCATGGGCTGGTATTTTGACCATGGGGGAGGCGTGGCACAACAACCACCACGCTTATCCCGGCAGCGCTCGTATTGGGCTTAAACCCGGGCAGAGCGATTGGGGGTATTGCTTTATTCAGATGCTCGCAAAGTTAGGACTTGCATGGAAAATATGCCTGCCTGAAGATATGAAGGGGCGGGCAGCAGAGCTGGTTTCAGTCGGTGCGACTGTTACGTCATCACACCCCCAGCAATCAGCGCAGCAACCACGGCCAGGCCCAGCAGAGTCAGCATTGAAATGATTGTGCCGATCATGCGGCCTTTGCCGAGCGATCCGCCATCCATGCCGAAACCGTGCGCCACGCGGCCCAGGATGAACAGCGCTGCAACATAGGCGAGCCATGGATCGCCTTTGCCCGTTAGTTCGATCACAGCGATCAGGATCAGTACAAAGGGGGCGTTTTCGGTGAAGTTTGCGTGCGCGCGCATTCTACGGATGACGTTTTCGTTGTCTTCGTCTCCCACAAAAACCTTTTCTGCCGCGCGAACGCGCCCGACCCGGACCATCAGCCAGATGTTCAGAATCGCCGCTGCTGCCGCTGCGGCGAGCGTTACTGGAAGCAAAGTCATGAATGTGATCCCCTCAAACCATGAAAGAAGCCTTGCTAAACGCAGCGCACACCGCTTGCAACGCGCGAGATTTTCGCTATACGGCGCGGCTTCCCAGCCATCTTACGGCCCGGACGCATCGCCAGCCATCGCGCTTGTGCGAAACGCGACCTTGCCCTAAGTGCGGCTGCAAGACGTAACGTCAATTGACACGAACACACGAATTTATTTGAGGAAATGGTGCCGCCATGGCTGTTCCAAAGAGAAAAGTATCCCCGCATCGCCGTGGCAATCGCCGCGCACACGATTCGCTGAAAGTCGAAGCGCATCACGAATGCTCGAATTGCGGCGAGCTTAAGCGGCCACACAATCTGTGCCCGCATTGCGGCTATTACAACGGTCGTGAGGTTGTCGCTGTCGGCATGTAAGTGCTGACGCGAAGCAAAGTTGATCGGAGAGAATGACATGAGCCTGCCGCGTATCGCTATTGATGCGATGGGCTGTGATGAAGGCGTGCGCGTCATGATCGAAGGTGCAGCGCTGGCCCGCCGCGATCACGATAAATTCAACTTTCTTCTAGTGGGCGATCAGGCGCGGATTGAAGCCGCGCTTGACGCGCATCCCAATATGCGGGGTGCCTCTGAGATCCTTCATTGCGATGATGTGATCAGCGGAGATGAACAGCCGAGCCGGGCGATCCGCCGCGCCAAAACAACCTCCATGGGCCTCGCCGTTAACGCGGTGAAAGAGGGCGCGGCTGGCGCGGCTGTAAGCGCTGGCAATACCGGAGCGCTGATGGCGATGAGCAAGATCGCTCTGCGCACGCTGCCCGGAATAGACCGGCCAGCGCTTGCCGCGCTCATGCCGACGCTCGAACCGCATGACGTGGTGATGCTCGATCTGGGCGCAAACACCGATGCTGATGCGCGCAATCTTGTGCAGTTTGCCGTCATGGGCGCGGCCTATTCGCGGATCGTCAACGGCTTTGACAAGCCGACTGTGCGCTTGCTCAATATCGGCACAGAAGAGATCAAGGGAACCGAAGCCCTTCGCGAGGCGGCCGGAAGGCTCGCAGCTGCAACCGCACCTGGCGGTGCAGGTCTGGCGATGAATTTTGACGGTTTTGTTGAATCCGACAAGATCAACCGCGGTGAAACCCATGTCGTGGTGACGGACGGATTTTCAGGCAATATCGCGCTCAAGGCGATTGAGGGATCGGCGCGGTTCGTGACCGACCTGCTCAAGCAGGCATTCACCAGCTCGCTGCGTTCCAAATTCGGCTTTCTTGTGTCTCGCCCGGCGACAGAACTGCTGCGCCACCATCTCGACCCGAATAATCACAACGGGGCGGTGTTCCTTGGCCTTAATGGTGTGGTTGTGAAGAGCCACGGCAGTGCCAACGCAAATGGGGTGGCCAATGCCGTCACCGTGGCGGCGCGCCTGCTCGAAAACAAGCTCACGCAGCGGATCGCGACTGACCTGGCCGAGCTGGGTGAAACCACTCTGAAAAGCAATGGCAACGCGGACGAGGCCACAGCGTGAACGGCTCGCGCCTGCTTGGATCGGGATCTGCCCTGCCAAAGCGGGTCGTGACCAACGCCGAGCTGGCAGCCAAAATCGACACGAGCGACGATTGGATTGTCGAACGCACCGGCATTCGCCAGCGATATATCGCGGGTGACGACGAAACCACATCAACGCTGGCCATCGCAGCAGCGAAGGCCGCGATTGCGGATGCGGGAATCGATGCAGCCTCGATCGACATTATCATCCTGGCCACGGCCACTCCCGACAACACCTTTCCCGCAACGGCGACCAAGGTGCAGCATGCACTTGGCTGCAATGGCGGCGTAGCGTTTGACGTCGCGGCGGTGTGCTCCGGCTTCCTTTATGCGCTGACCACTGCCGATTCGCTGTTGAAAACCGGAATGGGCAAGCGCGCGCTGGTAATCGGCGCGGAAACATTCAGCCGCATTCTCGATTGGGAAGACCGCACAACCTGCGTCCTTTTCGGCGACGGGGCAGGCGCTATCGTGCTGCAAGCATCAGATGGAGACGCGACGGGTGAAGGCGTGCTGGCGAGCCGTCTTCACGCCGATGGCGCACAGCACGATCTGCTTTACGTGGACGGCGGCCCATCGACGACCCAAACTGTCGGCCACCTTCGCATGAAAGGCCGCGAAGTTTTTCGCCATGCAGTCGTGAACCTTTCTAGCGTTCTGAAAGAAGTGCTTGAAGACGCAGAGGTTTCTGCTGAGGAAATCGATTGGGTTGTCCCGCACCAGGCCAATGCCCGTATCCTCGATGCGACCGCGAAGAAGCTCGGCATTCCGCCTGAGAAAATCATCGTGACAGTCGATCAGCATGCCAACACATCGGCAGCATCTGTGCCTCTCGCCTTCGATACAGCGCGCCGCGATGGACGCATCAGGAATGGCGATCTTGTCATGTTCGAAGCCATGGGCGGCGGCTTTACTTGGGGCGCCAGTCTGATGCGGGTGTAAGCCGCTTTCTGGCGAGATTGTGCACAAGATTACTTAGTGTTTTCAGCCAAGTTGCGATTTTTGCAGATTAATCTACACTCAGTCCCTGTTGAACCTGGGGTCGCACCGATGAAGGAGTATCGCATATGATGCGTTCAGTGGGCACCTTGACCCGAGCCGACCTGGCCGAAACGATCAATCGCAAGCTTGGCTTTAGCCGGGCAGAGTCGCTCGACATGGTGGAGGCAATTCTCGACAAGATGAGTAACGCTCTTGCTGATGGCGAGAACGTGAAGATTTCCGGCTTCGGCAGTTTTGTCCTGCGTGACAAGAACGAGCGGGTGGGGCGCAATCCAAAAACTGGCATCGAAGTCCCGATCACGCCGCGGCGTGTGATGACCTTCCGCTCCAGCCAATTGCTCAAAGAGCGCATCGCCAAGGGCGATTGACCGAAAGGCGGAACAGCGCATGGCTGAATTCGAAGATGGCAAAGATGAAGGCGCGCTGCGCACCATCGGCGAAATCAGCGAGGCGCTGGATATCAAACCGCACGTCCTGCGATATTGGGAGCAGCAGTTCTCGTTGCTCAAGCCGCTGAAGCGAAGCGGCGGTCGGCGCTACTATCGCCCGAAAGACGTCAAGCTGGTCGAATCGATCAATCGGCTCGTCAACGAAGAAGGCTATACGCTGAAAGGCGCAGAGGCTGTTCTTAGATCATCAGGTCAGCCGGAACTGGACCGGCGCAAGGATGACCGGCGTTCAGGCGATCGCCGAGCCAATGTCGACAAGGGCACACGGCGCGCAAGCGACATACCGGACCTTCGTCCCCAAGTCGCAGCGACCGTTGAGAAGCTGAAAGCGATCCGCGACCGGCTGGGCGGCGCGCTGGAGGCATAGTCCTTACTCGGCTGCCATCAAAGCGGCCTGACCCAAATCAACACTCACCAGGCGCGAGACGCCTTTTTCCGCCATCGTTACGCCGAACAGGCGGTGCATTCGGCTCATCGTAACAGCGTTGTGGGTGACGATCAGATAGCGCGTGTTGGTGGTGCGGACCATGGAATCGAGTAGGTCGCAAAACCGCTCTACATTCGCATCATCAAGCGGCGCATCCACCTCGTCCAGCACGCAGATCGGTGCCGGGTTGGTTAGGAACAACGCAAAGATCAGCGCGGTCGCAGTGAGCGCCTGCTCGCCGCCCGAAAGCAGCGATAGCGATTGCAATCGCTTGCCCGGCGGCTGGGCGTAGATCTCCAAGCCTGCCTCAAGCGGATCGTCGCTGTCGATCAGTGCCAGATGCGCTGCGCCACCTTGGAACAGGCGCGGATAGAGTTCCTGAAAGTGCTCGTTCACCTGATCAAACGCTGTGCGCAGCCGCTCCCGGCCTTCACGATTGAGGTTTCCGATCGATCCACGCAGCCTGTTTACCGCCTCGGCAAGCTCTGCCTGTTCGCTGGCATTGGTCCCGTGTTCCTGCTCGAGCCGTTCCAGTTCCTCTGCGGCGACGAGATTTACCGGCCCGATCCGCTCTCGGCTGGCGGTGAGGCGATCCATCTCCTCGCTTTCGGCGGAAGAATGTTTGACGTCCGCTTCGGCAAAGTCAAAGCGCTCGCACAGCAGCGGCGGCGGACACTGGAAGCGTTCGCCTGAAACGCGGGCCATCTCGCCGCGCCGCGCCTCTTCGCTTTCAGCACGCGCTGCAAGGGTGGCGCGGCCCTCGCGTGCCTGGGCAAGCTTTTCGGTGACATCGGCCAGCGTGCGATCCGCCGTCGTAACAAGCTCTTGCGCCGCATCCTTGGCGCGCTCGGCCTCGGCCAGTTCGCGGGTCAGCTTCTCGCGCATGACATCGCCTTGCTCGATTTCGGCGAGGAGCGAGGC
>CALLQC010000151.1 GCA_938015255.1 uncultured Erythrobacter sp. | reverse complement strand
GGGTCTTGAGCATCTTTGCCCTTGAGCTTGCGGATGGCGTTAAAGATATCGTCCTGAACTTCTTCGATGAAATCCGGCAGATCCTCATCCAGCGGCAGACCGATTGCCTCGATTGCAGGGCGTTCTCCCCGCATCAGCGCGACGACAATCACGCCTTCGTGGGCGATACGGCGACGCATGGTGATGGATTCACCATCAGCAGGCGCGATGATGTCGCCATCCAGAACCAGACGGCCACTGCGCACCTGCGCCAGCACTCCGGGCGCTCCTGGTGCAAGCCGGACGATATCCCCGTTCGACTGAACGATGTTGTGCTCGATCCCGCTGGCCTTTCCGACCTTTGCCTGTTCGCGCATATGGCGGATTTCGCCGTGCACCGGGACCAGAACCTCGGGGCGAAGCCAGCTATACAGCGCTTCGAGCTCGGGCCGCCCGGGATGACCTGACACGTGAATCATTTCCTGGCGGTCTGTGACCATCGTAACGCCCTTGGCTGCGAGCTGGTTCTGCACCTTGCCAATTGCAATCTCGTTTCCGGGTATCTGCCGCGAGGAAAACAGTACAACATCGCCGCTCACCAGCTCAAGCGGGTGGTTGTCATCGGCAATACGGCCCAAAGCGGCACGTGGTTCGCCCTGCCCGCCTGTTGCGAGAATAAGCACTTCCCCGCGCGGCAGGCGCATCGCAGTGTCGAAATCAACCGTCTCGGGAAAATCCTCAAGATACCCATTGTCCTGCGCGACCTCGATAATCCGGTCGAGCGATCGGCCCGCGACACACAGTTGTCGGCCAGTTTCGCGCGCGACCTCGCCCAATGTCTGAAGCCGGGCTACATTGCTGGCAAAGGTGGTAACCAGTACGCGCTTGCCCGCATGTCTGGCCACTTCCTGCATCAGCCCCGTGTGCACGGCCCCTTCAGAACCTGATGGGTTGGGATTGAAAACATTGGTGCTGTCACAAACGAGCGTGTGCACGCCTTCATCCCCGATGGCGCGCAATTCCTCTTCGGTCGTGGGTTCACCGATGATCGGCTCTTCATCGAGTTTCCAGTCACCCGTGTGAAACACGCGGCCATAAGGCGTGTCGATAAGCAGCGCGTTGCCCTCCGCAATCGAGTGCGCAAGAGGTATGTATGTTATCCCGAACGGGCCAATATCAAAGCTGCCATGATCATCGCCGATGATATTAAGCTCAACCTGGCCAAGCAGCCCTGCCTCTTCAAGCTTGCGGGCAACCAGATCAGCCGTGAATGGTGTGGCATAAAGCGGCACACCAAGTTCGCCGGCAAAATACGGTACTGCACCGATGTGGTCCTCATGCGCGTGCGTGAGGACAATGCCAAGCAGATCGCGAGTGCGCTCCTCGATAAACTCCAGATCGGCAAACACCAGATCGACACCGGGATACTCATTCCCCGAGAATGTCATGCCCAGATCGACCATCAGCCACTTGCCGTCACAACCATACAGGTTGACGTTCATGCCGATTTCGCCTGACCCGCCTAATGCCAGGAAGAGCAGTTCTTTTTCAGGTTTATAATTCTTTTTCACTTTGAGGCATGCTCCGCCAGGATCGCCAGCCCCTCAATTGTCAAATCGGCATCTACGTAATCGAAAATTTCGGTCTTCTGATCGAACAGGATCGCGAGACCGCCTGTGGCCACGACCTTTGCAGGGCGGCCTATTTCAGTTCGCATCCGCTCGATCAGACCTTCCATCATCGCAACATGCGCCCAGAAAATACCGATCAGCATCTGGTCTTCGGTGTTACGTCCGATGACGCTGGTGCTTTCAGGTGCCCTGATGGCGATGCGTGGAAGTTTTGCTGTTTTGCCTACCAATGCATCCAGCGAAAGATTGATCCCTGGCGCAATAACGCCGCCTTTGTAGGTTCCATTGAAATCGATCGCTTCCAGCTTAGTGGCGGTGCCAAAATCGATCACAATCAGATCGCCGCCATATTTGTCATGTGCGGCAAGGATATTGAGTGCGCGATCAGCACCGAGCGAGCTGGGTTGATCGACATCGATTTCGAATGGCCATGCAGCCTTGCCCTGCCCGGCGACAATCGGCGTGATGCCGAAATATTTCTCGCACAGAACGGTGAGATTGTGATTGGCACGCGGGACGACCGAGGCAAAAATGATCTGCTCGATATCCTTGCGATCCACGCCTTCTATCTGAAGCAGTTGCAGCAACCATACGGCATATTCATCGCCTGTACGGCGCGGATCGGTAGCAATCCGCCAGCGCGCGCGAATCTCACGTCCTTCGAACAGGGCGAAGACAACATTGGTGTTTCCGACATCTGCTGCCAGCAGCATGGTCTATCCTTCCGAAATCATCGAAACGTCGCCAGCATGGATAGTGCGCACAGCCCCATTCGCCAAGCGTAGCAACAACGCGCCGGTTTCGTCCAAACCGACGAAGCTTCCTGTAACCGCCTCATCACCGTCGATCGTCACGGTAAGCATCGTTCCGATCGGATGGGCCGCAGCCGTCCAGGCATCCAATGTCGCGATCAATCCAAACTCGCGCCAATGACGCAGGCGCTTGGCCAGTTCGTCGACCAGGATCGACAGTACAAGAGAGACATTGCCCCCGTGCTTCCCGTTCTCATATGTGATCGTCGTTGTCTTTCGACCCGGTATTTCGGGTGCGGTGCACACGTTGATCCCGATGCCCGCAACCACATGATCGCCCACCCTTTCAAGCAGGATGCCAGCAATCTTCGCCCCGTGGACCAGGGCATCGTTTGGCCATTTCAACTCGACCTTGGTCGTCGTGAACAGGCTGCGCCTGAGAGTGTCGAAAACAGCGAGGCCGGCGACAAAGGAAAGCGAGTGCGCAGGAGGATCGCCATCACGCAGAGCGATCACTGTGCTGCAGAAAAGATTGCCGGTCGGGCTCTCCCACTTCCGGCCAAGTCGCCCTCTCCCGCCTGTCTGAGATCTGGCGCGAAGCCAATAACCTTCGGGAACACACTCTCCCCTGCCCAACCGCGTAAGAAGGTCGGCGTTAGTCGAGCCTGTCTCTTCGACTACCTCGATTACCGGTGCGCCGGTCAAACCGTGAGGAACAGCGCGTTAGCCGCCTTGTCAGCGAGATCGGTAATGGACGGGGTCAGCAAATATCCCAAGGGTGAGATGATCGCCGCGGTCAGGAAAAGCAGCACCCAGTGCGCCGTTCCGCTTTTGCCCTTCACCACATCGGCAGGCTCATCGAAGAACATCACTTTGACGAACTTGATGTAGTAGAACGCGCCGATAACGCTGGCCGCAATGGCGATAGCGCCAAACGCGATCAGCCCTGCATCGACTGTCGCCTGGAAGATCACGAACTTGCTGTAGAAACCGAGCAGCGGCGGAATTCCCGCGAGGCTGAACATGGTGAGCAGCAGGCACCAAGCAATCGCTGGCTGCGTTACCGAAAGCCCGCGAATGTCCGCGAAAGTCTCGAAAAGCTGCCCGTCTTCACTGCGCAGCATCAGAAGCGCAACAAACGCACCAAGGCTCATGGCAACATAGATGAACAGGTAGACCAGCATCGCACTCGCGCCAGCAGCGTTCGCCACCGCCAGGCCAAGCAGGATAAAACCTACATTGTTGATCGATGAATAGGCCAGCAGACGCTTGAGATTTTCTTGCCCGATCGCGCCAAGCGCACCAAAAATGATCGATGCCAATGCGGTGAACATGACGATCTGCTGCCACGCGAGCACCTGATCGCCGAACACTTCGAAAACCACTCGCGCTGTCAGCGCAACAGCAGCAACTTTGGGCGCGGTCGAGAAAAAGGCGGTTACCGGCGTCGGCGCGCCTTCATAAACGTCGGGCGTCCACATGTGAAACGGCACTGCGGCAATCTTAAACGCCAAGCCCGCCATTACGAAGATCAGGCCAAACAGCGCTCCCGTCCCGATTTCTCCCGTCAGCCCGGCGCGCACAGTGTCAAAAGCGGTGCCTCCGGTGAAACCGTAGAGCAAGCTCATACCATAAAGCAGTATGCCAGAGGCCAATGCGCCAAGGACGAAGTATTTAAGGCCTGCTTCTGCCGAGCGTCCATCTTTGCGAAGGATTGCGGCGAGTACATACGAAGCGAGGCTGTTCAGTTCGAGACCGAGATACAGAGCCATAAAATCATTGGCCGAAACCATGATGCTCATGCCGACAACAGCAAACAGAACCAGCACCGGATATTCGGCGCGAAGGCCGCGCTCAATCCCCGCCGCCGGGCCATTGAAGAAAGCCGGCGCGATCATCAGGCAAGCAATGGCCGCAAGATAGATCAGCGCTTTGGCGAACAGCGCAAAGCTATCCACACTGAGCAAACCCCCAAAAGCGAGCACTTCAGGTCCGTCAGTGCCGAAATGAAGTCCCGGTACGAGGCTGAAACCGGCCGCAAACAGGGCCGTTACCGCGGCGATCGAGATAAACCGGGAAGATTTGTCACCGCCCCATGCGGCCACCATCAGCAGCGCAAGGCCAGCACCGGTCAGGATCAGCTCGGGCGTGATCAGCGCGAAGGATGCAGCAAAGTCCATCAGTGCTCTCCCCCGTCATGATCATCGTATTCAATGGCATTGGCTGCTTTCGCCCGGGCAGGCCCGTCTGCAAGCTGGCTGTCGTCAGCAGGCGCGGCGGAGGCGATCCGCGCATCAAGTGCCGCTATGTCGGCCCGCATCGGCGCAAGAAAGCTCTCCGGGTAAACACCCATCCACAGCACCACAGCGGCGATTGCCCCCATCATGGTCCACTCGCGCGCATCCATATCGGGCATGGCGGCTGCATCCTCATTTTTCTGATCGCCAAAGGCTACGCGGCGGTAGAGATAAAGCATGTAAGCCGCGCCCAGGATGATCCCGGTGGTGCAGATCAGCGCAACCCATGTGTTGGTCTGGTAGATCCCCGCCAGCGCCAGGAACTCACCGATAAAGTTGCTGGTCCCCGGCAGGCCAATGCTGGCCATAGTGAACAGCAGGAAGAACAGCGCGTAATACGGCATGTTGATGCTAAGACCGCCATAACGCTCAATCTCGCGGGTATGCAGCCGATCATAGATCACGCCCACGCACAGGAAAAGCGCGCCTGAGACCAGACCATGGCCAAGCATGATCATCATCGCCCCCTCAAGCCCCTGCACATTGAACGCAAACAGGCTCGCCGTGACCAGCGCCATGTGCGCCACGGAAGAATAGGCGATCAGTTTCTTCATATCGTGCTGAACGAGCGCGACGAGCGATGTGTAAACGACCGCAACCATGCTCAAGGCAAAGATCAGCCATGCAAGTTCACCCGAAGCTTCCGGGAACATTGGCAGGCTGAACCGGATAAAGCCGTACCCGCCCAGCTTCAAAAGCACACCGGCAAGGATCACAGAACCTGCTGTGGGAGCCTGAACGTGTGCGTCGGGTAGCCAAGTGTGGACCGGCCACATCGGCATCTTCACCGCGAAACTCGCGAAAAAGGCGAGGAACAGCCAGAATTGCGCATCTGCGGGGAAATCGGTCTGCATCAAAGTCGGGATGTCGGACGTGCCCGCCTGACTGGTCATCCAGAACATCGCGATCAGCATCAGAACCGAACCGAGCAGCGTGTAGAGGAAGAATTTGTAGCTTGCGTAGATACGGTTATCGCCGCCCCAAACTCCGATGATCAGGTACATCGGGATAAGGCCAGCTTCGAAAAAGATGTAGAACAGAAACAGGTCCTGCGCTGCGAATACGCCGATCATCAGCACTTCCATAAAAAGGAAGGCAGCCATGTATTCGCCTACGCGCTTGCTGATCGAAGTCCAGCTGGCCAGAATGCAAATCGGCATCAGGAACACGCTGAGCATGATCAGCATCAGGGATATGCCATCGATACCCAGGGCGTAAGAGAACCCTTCAAACAGCTCGGCTCGCTCGGTAAACTGCCACTGCGGGCCGCCAATCTCGAAGTTGATCCATAGCAAGACACCGAGCGCGAAGGTCGCAAGCGTCGTTGCCAAGGCGATGCCACGCGATGCCGCATTCCCGGCAAAAAGGCAGAGCAAGCCGCCCGCGAGCGGCACCAACATCATTGTGGTGAGGATCGGAAAACCGTCCATTACAGCAGAACCCATGTGATTGCCGCGACCAGACCAAGCAACATGATCAGTGCGTATGTGTAGAGATAGCCTGACTGGATTGTCTTCGCAGCGCCAGAGCTGCGCTCAACCACCCATGCGATTCCGTTCGGACCAAACCGGTCAATGGTGCCGATATCGCCGAGCTTCCAGAATTGGCGTCCGAACCAGAAGGCCGGTTTCACGAAAATGCGGTCATAAAGCTCGTCAAAGTACCACTTGTTGTAAACGAAGCGGTGCAGCCACGGGAATGCGGCGACAAACTTGGCCGGGATATCCGGCCTCGCGATATAGGCGAAATAGGCACCGGCAAAGCCCAGGATCATGACCACGAGGGCCGAGTATTTCACCCAGTATGGCACAGCGTGCATCGCATGGATCAGGTTCTCGTTATAGAAAATCGAACCAGCCCAGAATGCAGCGTCATCCAGGAAGCTCGGCGCAAAGACCTGCCCGGCCAGAACGGCACCGGTGGAAAGCAGAACCAGCGGGACGAGCATCGCCCACGGGCTTTCATGCGGATGGTACCCGCCTGTCGTATCTTCGCCCGCTTCTTCAGGTGTCTTGTGGACGCTGTGCTGGATGTGCTCGCTCTCAATCCAGCGCGGTTTGCCCCAAAAGGTCAGGAACATCAGACGCCAGCTGTAAAAGCTTGTGAGCAGTGCCGCTGTTACGCCGAGCCAGAACGACATTGTGGAAATCGGCGTGCCGCGCGCAAATGCCACTTCGAGGATAGCATCCTTGGACCAGAACCCGGCGAACCCGACGCCGAGATGATAGACACCAAGGCCGGTGATCGCGAGTGTGCCAAGCAGCATCGCCCAAAAAGTGATCGGGATCGCTTTTCGCAGTCCGCCATAATACCGCATGTCCTGTTCGTGATGCATGGCGTGGATGACCGAGCCTGCGCCGAGGAACAGCAGCGCCTTGAAGAATGCGTGCGTGAACAGGTGGAACATCGCAACGCCATACGCGCCGACGCCGGCGGCGAAGAACATGTATCCCAACTGCGAACAGGTCGAATACGCGATGACACGCTTGATGTCCCACTGCGTTGTTCCGATTGTCGCCGCAAAGAAACAGGTCGCAGCGCCAACGACGGTGACGATCATCAGCGCAGTTGGCGCAGTCTCAAACATCGGGGAAAGGCGGCAGACCATGAACACGCCTGCTGTCACCATGGTTGCAGCGTGGATGAGCGCAGAGACAGGCGTAGGGCCCTCCATCGCATCCGGTAGCCAGGTGTGCAGCAACAGCTGCGCTGACTTACCCATCGCGCCGATGAACAGCAGGATACACAGGATATCCATCGTGTAGAGGCGCATCCCGAGGAAGCCGATCGTGGTCCCCGACATTGCCGGCGCTGCCGCCAGAATTTCCGGGATCGACGTGGTGCCAAATACCAGAAAGGTTCCAAAAATGCCCAGCATAAAGCCAAGGTCGCCTACGCGGTTGACGACAAATGCCTTGATCGCAGCGGCCCCGGCGCTTGGTTTCCTGAACCAGAATCCGATGAGCAAATACGAGGCAAGGCCCACCCCTTCCCATCAAAAGAACATCTGGACAAGGTTATCGGCCGTCACCAGCATCAGCATCGCGAAGGTAAACAGCGAGAGATAGGCGAAGAAGCGCGGCTGGTCCGGGTCTTCCTCCATATACCCCCACGAATATAGGTGCACGAGGGCAGAGACCGAGTTGATCACAACCAGCATCACGGCGGTGAGCGCGTCAACACGCAGCGCCCAGTCAAACGTCATGTCGCCGGACTGCACCCACTTGAGAACAGGCACGACCTCGGCGGTTGCGCTGCCATTCAGGAATGCGAGAAAGATCGGCCAGCTCAGAGCAGCTGAAACGAACAGCGCGCCGGTCGTGATCGACTTCGCAAATACGCTGGGTGCGGCTTTGTTGGTCAGACCTGCGATGATTGAGGCGACCAGCGGCAGGAAAACGATAATGAGGATTTGGGTTTGCACCGGTGCTTATCCCTTCATCCGGTTCACATCGTCGACCGCAATTGTGCCGCGGCCACGGAAATAGATGACAAGGATCGCCAGACCGATGGCCGCTTCAGCAGCGGCAACGGTCAGAACGAGCATGGCGAAAACCTGACCCGTTAGATCATTCATAAATGCGCTGAACGCCACGAGGTTGATGTTCACCGCAAGCAGAATCAGTTCGACCGCCATCAAAATGACAATCACGTTCTTGCGATTAAGGAATATGCCCAGCACGCCCAGCACGAACAGGATCGCGCCCACGACGAGGTAATGTTCTACGCCGATCACAGCTCGACCCCCTGCCCTGTTTCCGGGTTCTTCAAAACGGTTGCCTCATGCGGGCGGCGCGCGATCTGCTTGCCGATATCCTGACGTCCCCGCGCACCCGGCTTGGGCGGCTGGAAGGTCAGGACAATCGCTCCGATCATCGCCACCAGCAGGATGATACCGGCGACTTCGAAAAGGAAGATGTAAGGCCCATAAAGGAGCGCGCCGATAGCTTCGATATTGCTTTGCCCCACACCCTGCGCAGCTGAACCGTCTGGCGTGCCAAGCTCCACGCCGCCTGCGCTGTATGCTCCGATGCCAAGGAACAGCTCAGCCAGCAGGATGGCGGCGATGGCGAGACCCAGCGGGAAATTCTTCACAAAGCCGGCTCGCATCGCGGCAAAATCAATGTCGAGCATCATCACGACAAACAGGAACAACACCGCGACAGCGCCGACATATACAATGACCAGCAGCATCGCGATAAACTCTGCGCCAACCAGCACCATCAGCCCCGCCGCGTTGAAGAAGGAGAGGATCAGCCACAGCACGCTATGCACCGGGTTACGCGACATGATGACCATCACCGCGCTCGCGATGACCAGCCCTGCGAACAGGTAGAAGGCTAAGACTTGAATCATGATCCCTGTTTTTCCGTCCCGCGTTTAACCGTCGGCCTGGCGCCCCTAGCGATAGGGGGCATCCGCTTCAAGATTGGCCGCGATGGCCCGTTCCCATTTGTCACCATTCGCGAGCAGCTTGGCCTTGTCATAAAGCAGTTCCTCGCGCGTTTCGGTGGCGTATTCAAAATTCGGACCCTCGACCACAGCATCCACTGGGCACGCTTCCTGACAAAAGCCGCAATAGATGCATTTGGTCATGTCAATGTCATAGCGCGTGGTGCGGCGGCTGCCGTCCTCGCGTGGTTCACTCTCAATCGTGATCGCCTGCGCCGGGCACACAGCCTCGCACAGCTTGCACGCGATGCAGCGCTCTTCACCATTGGGGTAACGGCGCAAGGCATGCTCCCCGCGAAAACGCGGGGACAGTGGTGATTTCTCGAACGGGTAGTTGATCGTCACCTTGGGCTTGAAAAAATACTTCAAGGTCAGCGCATGCGCCTTCAGAAATTCCCAAAGGGTGAACGATTTGAGCAGTTGGCTGGCACTTGTCATCAGGATTTCGCACTTCCTACGAAATGGCAATTGGCGGTCCATGCGAGCACACGCTCTGTCTCGCCGAGTTCGGGGATACGATCTATGCGCAGCATGAAGGGCACGCCTGTATTGATCTTGAAATTGTTGCCCGACACATCCTTGCGCGGGATCGGGGTGACGGCCTGAATTTCGTATTCGGCATCGCCGCGCTTGAATGTTGTGGGCACATCATCGTTGTCCGCACGCGCCTGAAGATCCGGAAAGCGAGTCCATTCAGGATCAAGGTCAGTGTCGAAGAACGATCCACGCGCTATCGGCGTAAGGACTTCATCGCCAGCAAATGCGATCTCGGCAATGTAGAATTTGAGGCGGAAGTCGGAATTGGTGTGGTTAAAACGGTACGGCAACCAGATCGTCGCCATATCTTCAGAGATGAGCGCGTCCTGCCCGGAATCGACAGCTTCGCAGTCAATCTGGAAACGCGGTCCATCAGGCACAGGCTGAGCCGCCGCCGAGGAGGCAGCAAACGCCAGTGCCATAAGGGCCGTGCCAAGACGCGCGCGCAGCATTATCCGAAATGCCCTGTCGCCATGAGGTAGCCGCTGATCAACGCGACAAAGATCAGGCTCATCGGCAGGAACACCTTCCAGCCAAGCCGCATCAGCTGGTCATAGCGATACCGCGGGACAGTCGCCCAGATCCAGCTGAACATGAAGAAGAACATGAAGGTCTTGAGCAGGAACCAAATAATGCCGGGCACATAGTAAAGCGGCGCCCACTCGACCGGAGGCAGCCATCCGCCGAAGAACAGCAGCGTGCACAGCGAGCACATCAGCAGGATGTTCGCATACTCACCGAGCCAGAACAGCGCGAAGGCCATGCTTGAATATTCGGTCTGGTAGCCAGCAACGAGCTCCGATTCCGCCTCGGTCAGGTCAAATGGCGCACGCGCGGTTTCTGCCAATGCGCTGATGAAGAACACGACGAACATCGGGAACAGCAACAGATTGAAATAGAACCCATTGACGAAGCCGAGCCCATGCCCGCGCTGCGCCTCGACAATGCCGCTCATATTGAATGTGCCCGCCCACAGCACGACGCAGACGAGGATAAAGCCAATCGAGACCTCGTAGGAGATCATCTGAGCAGCGGCGCGCATCGCGGAAAAGAAAGGGTACTTCGAGTTGGACGCCCAACCGGACATCACCACGCCGTAAACGCCCAGTGAGCTGATCGCGAGGATGTAGAGGAGGCCGACATTAATGTCTGACACCACCACACCCGCATCGAACGGGATCACCGCCCAAGCCGCAAGCGCGACGGTGAAGGTGATGATCGGTGCGAGCAGGAATATGCCCTTGTTCGCAGCGCTCGGAATGATGGTTTCCTGCAGGAACACCTTGAGCCCGTCAGCAAAAGACTGGAGCAATCCGAACGGCCCGACCACATTGGGCCCGCGACGCAGCATGATCGCGCCCAGCACCTTGCGGTCGACATAGATCACCATCGCGACCGAGAACATCACCAGCAGCGAGATCGTGAGAATCCCGACCAGCGTCGCAACGGTCCATGCCCACTCGTAAGAGAGGCCGAAGGATTGGAAGAACTCGGTCATTAGTCTCCGTCTCCACCACCGGCATCACCGGAAAAGTCATTCATCCCATAAGACCCATAGCCACCACCCGCCGCAGCGTCAGAACCCGCGTCAGGTCCAGATGCCTTGGAATTTTTGAAGTACTTCGGAACAAAAGTTGCGGCCGCCAAAAGAATGGCGAGAAAGGCAAGGGCTCCAGCGATACCTACAAAGAAGCTCATTCCGCCGCCTCCTTGATCTCGTCTGCGTGGAGCAATTCAGCAGAGCATTGCTGCATCACCGCACTTGCACGGGCGATCGGGTTGGTGAGGTAGAAGTCTGCGATCGGATAGGCGCTGATCGAGCCTTCCGCTTTCGCGCCGCTATCCGCCTTGGGCAGCGCGCCGTAATCGGCAAGGCCTTCTTCACCCAATGCGGGCACTTCGGCGATCATCTTGCCTTGAAGCTCGCCAAAGCTGTCGAAGCCGACATTCACGCTCAGCGCATCGGCCATCGCGCGCAGGATCGTCCAGTCTTCGCGCGCGTCACCCGGTGCGAATACGGCCTTCTCCGCAAACTGCACGCGGCCTTCGGTGTTGACGTAGGTCCCGTCCTTTTCGGCATAGCTTGCCGCCGGCAGGATAATGTCCGCTGCATGCGCGCCCTTGTCGCCGTGGTGGCCGATATAGACCTTGAGGCTGTCGGCGAACGGCTCATAATCCATCTCGTCAGCGCCGAGGCTGAGCAGCACCTTGGGAGACTTCGCCGCGATATCCGCCATGCCGCCTGGCACGGTGAAATCGAGCATCAGCGAGCCCATGCGCGCTGCGCTCATGTGCAGCACGTTGAAGCCGTTCCAGCCATCCTTCATTAGCGCGAACTTGTCGACGAGCTTCAGTGCCGGTGCGAGTGCACCCTTCGCCAAAGCCGCACCGCCAAGGATAACAGCCGGTCGCTCCGCTGCCTTCATCGCATCGCCCAAAGCCTTGGGCACGCGGTTCAGTACTTTCAGGTCTTCGCCAAGAAACTCAGCCGGATAGGTCGTTTCCCATTCAGGACCGACCACAAACACCTTCGCGCCCGCTTTCACAGCTTTACGAATGCGCGCATTCACCAGCGCCGCTTCCCAGCGGATATGCGAGCCGACGATCAGTATCGCATCGGCCGTTTCGATGCCCGCAAGCGTCGAATTGAAGTTGACCGCTGCGACGTTCGAAACATCGTAAGTCATACCGGTCTGGCGCGCTTCCACCTGCGTCGATCCGCAGGCCTTGAGCAGCGTCTTGGCCGCAAACATCGTCTCGCAATCGACCATGTCGCCCGCGACGGCAGCGATGCTCGATTTTTTCGAAGCGAGCTGATCGGCAATTGCGTCAAACGCTTCCTGCCACGACGCAGGCTGGAGCTTTCCACGTGCTTCCCCATCCTTTTGGCGCATGAACACCTTGTCCAGACGGCGCTTGGAAAGGCCATCGACCTGGTAGCGGCCCTTGTCCGACAGCCATTCCTCGTTGACGTCGTCATTGATGCGAGGAAGCGCGCGCATGACTTCGCGGCCCTTCGAATGCAGCGAGATGTTCGCGCCAACCGCGTCCGATACATCAATGCTGAGCGTGCGCTTCAACTCCCACGGACGCGCCTCGAAGGCGTAGGGCCGCGAAGTGAGCGCGCCGACCGGGCACAGGTCGATCACATTCGCGGAAAGCTCATGCGCGGCGGCCTGTTCGAGATATGTTGTGATCTGCATATCCTCGCCGCGATAGAGCGCGCCGATTTCGTCTACGCCCGCAATCTCTTCGGAGAAACGCACGCACCGTGTGCAGTGGATGCAGCGGGTCATCACCGTCTTGATCAGCGGACCCATATATTTCTCGGTCACTGCGCGGCGATGTTCCTTGGTCCGTGAGACGCCTTTGCCATAGGTCATGGACTGGTCTTGCAGATCGCATTCGCCGCCCTGATCGCAGATCGGGCAATCGAGCGGGTGGTTTATGAGCAGAAACTCCATCACCCCTTCGCGCGCCTTCTTGACCATAGGCGTGTCGGTGCGGATTTCCTGATTGTCAGCAGCCGGCAGAGCACAGGAGGCCTGCGGCTTGGGCGGCCCCGGTTTCACTTCGACGAGGCACATGCGGCAATTGCCCGCAATGCTCAGGCGTTCGTGATAGCAGAAACGCGGGATCTCCTTGCCTGCAAGCTCGCACGCCTGCAGCACAGTTGCTCCTGCCGGGACTTCGATTTCTTCGCCATCTACGGTGACTTTAGGCATTACTCGGCTGCCTCTGCGAATTGAGCGTTGTGTTCATGGATGCGCTTTTCCAGCTCTGGCCGGAAGTGGCGGATCAGGCCCTGAATCGGCCATGCCGCTGCATCGCCGAGCGCGCAAATCGTGTGGCCCTCAACCTGCTTGGTCACTTCGTGCAGCATGTCGATTTCCTCGATCGCCGCATCGCCGGTGCGCAGGCGCTCCATCACGCGCCACATCCAGCCAGTGCCCTCACGGCAGGGCGTGCACTGGCCGCAGGACTCATGCTTGTAAAAATAGCTCAAGCGAGAGATCGCGCGGACGATATCGGTCGATTTGTCCATGACGATGACCGCCGCCGTGCCCAGACCCGATCCGAGCTCTTTCAGCCCGTCAAAATCCATCGGAGCGTCCATGATCTGCTCCGCCGGCACCAATGGCACCGAGGAACCGCCCGGAATAACCGCAAGAAGGTTGTCCCAACCCCCTGTAATTCCGCCGCAATGCTTCTCGATCAGTTCGCGGAACGGGATACTCATCTCTTCTTCGACAACGCAGGGCTGTTCGACATGGCCGCTAATCTGAAACAGCTTGGTCCCATGATTGCCCTCGCGCCCGAAGCTGGCAAACCATGAACCGCCTCGCCGCAGAATCGTCGGCACGA
>CALLQC010000150.1 GCA_938015255.1 uncultured Erythrobacter sp. | reverse complement strand
GATGTCGATGTTGAAAAAGAACGCATCAGCCTGGGCATGAAGCAGCTCGAAAAAGGTGCTCCAAGTGCGGAAGGCGCTGACACCAGCGCGCTTCGCAAGGGCCAGACTGTCACTGTCACCGTACTCGAAGTCCGTGATGGCGGCCTCGAAGTTCAGGTTGGCGATGACGGCGCGACCGGCTTCATCAAGCGTTCGGATCTCGGCCGTGACCGTGACGAGCAGCGTCCTGATCGCTTCCAGGTTGGCAGCAAGGTCGATGCGATGATCACCGGCTTTGACCGTTCGAAGAAGCCGAACTTCTCGATCAAGGCGCGTCAGATCGCCGAAGAGAAGGAAGCGGTGCAGCAGTTCGGTTCGTCCGACAGCGGCGCATCGCTCGGCGACATCCTGGGCGAAGCGCTGAAAAAGGGCGATTAATCCCCTCACCTTCGTTCATGCGAATACAGAAAGGCCCGCTTGCTTTGTTGCAGGCGGGCCTTTTCTATTCCGCGCGAAGCGATTATCTAGCCTGCCATGCTAACAGTCCATCAGTTCCCGTGCCTGTCCGACAATTACGGATTCCTGCTCCACGATCCTGCCAGCGGAGAAACCGCAGCCATCGACACGCCCGATGGCAAGGAATATCTGAAACAGGCTGAGGCCAAAGGGTGGACCATCACGCATATCTGGAACACCCATTGGCATCCCGATCATGCGGGCGGGAACAAGGACATCGTTGCCGCAACCGGTGCAAAAATCATCGCCCCTCAGGAAGTTTCAAAACTGTCCGGGATTGACCAGATCGTCAGCCATGGAGACAGCGTTAAGATCGGCGCGTTCACAGCCAAGGTAATTGATGTGTCTGGCCACACCAACGGTCACATCGCATTCCACCTGCCCGACGCTGGGATCGCATTCGTCGGCGATGCCGTTTTCGCGCTGGGATGCGGGCGAATGTTCGAAGGCAAGCCCGACCAGTTCTGGGCAAGTCTTGAACGTATCAAGGCTCTGCCCGTGAATACAACACTGTATTGCGCCCACGAATACACGGCTGCCAATGCGAAATTCGCCTTGCACGCCGATCCAGACAACTCGGCCCTCCGGGCCTATGTTGACGAAATCACCGCCAAGCGCGAGCGCGACGAATGGACCGTTCCAACGCAGCTGGGCCGCGAGCTGGACACCAATCCATTCCTGCGGGCCGATGATCCGGCCATGATGGCCAAATGGGGTGGAAGCAGCCCCCATGAGACGTTCGCCGCCCTGCGCGAGGCCAAGGACAATTTCTGAACCGATGCAGGCGCTCAAGGTCGAACGGCTTTCCAATGACCTGAGTGGTGTTGTGCTGACAGAGATTGACGCACCAGTTCGCGCGCCGGGCGAAGTGCTGGTTCGCATCCGCGCGGCATCGCTCAACTACCCTGACCTGCTGATGACGCGCGGTGCCTATCAGTACAAGCCGGACGTGCCGTTTATCAGCGGACTTGAATGCGCCGGTGAAGTTATCGAGGCAGAGCCCGACAGCGGCTTTGCGCCCGGCGACCGGGTCATGGGCGGCAACAAGACCGGAGCATTTGCGGAAATCGCGAGTCTGCCAGGCAAAGGGCTCTCGCGGGTTCCGGGCAACTTCTCCTACGCCCAAGGCGCGGCGATGGGCGCGGCCTATTCGACGGCTTACACCGGCCTTGTCGAGCTGTGCGACCTGAAGGCGGGCCAGAGCGTGATGGTGACCGGCGCGAGCGGCGGCGTGGGCATTGCCGCTCTCGATCTGGCGCGCGCGCTGGGTGCCACGACGATTGCGGCAACCGGCATTGAGGCAAAGCGGGAAGCCATCACCGCCCTCGCCTCGCCCGATCACACGATCATAAGCGAAGGGCGCTTCCGAGATGCCGTGAGCGACCTGACTGACGGCCAGCTGTGCAATATCGTTTTCGACAATGTCGGCGGCGATGTGTTCGATGAATGCACGCGCTGCGTCACCTTTGCGGGCAAGCTGGTCGTGTGCGGCTTCACCAGCGGGCGCATCGCCGAGATTGCAACCAACATTCCGCTCATAAAGGGCTTTTCGATCGTGGGTCTGCGCGCCGGCGAATATGCGCGGCGCTTCCCGGAGCGCGGGCAAGCGATCAACGCCGCAATCCGCGGGCTCGCCGAAGCGGGCCGGATCAAGCCTGCTGTAGGCACGCAATTGCCACTCTCGCGCTGGCGGGAAGGTTTCGAGGCGATGGCAAACCGCGAAGTGGTGGGCAAGGTCGTGTTCGATCTGGGAGATCAATAACAAAAGGGCGGCTTTGAGGGCCGCCCTTCTCTTGTCCGAAAGTAAGCTGTTGGCCGCTACCGCTAGAGCGCGGAAATCACTTCATCGGCCAGCTTGGCATCAGCCTCGCCCGTGTGACGCTCTGCGATCAACTTGCGGGACGCTGCCGTTGCTGCCTCAACCGCTTTCGCTTTGACGCCTGCAACGGCATCGCGCTCTGCGGCGGCGATTTTGTCTTCGGCCATCCGCTGACGGCGCGTCACCATTGCTTTTGCGTCGGTCTCTGCCTTGGCGAGGATGGCATCCGCTTCGCGGCTTGCGCCTTCCATCATCTTTTCAGCATCGGCCTGTGCGCCAGCGATCTTGGCCGCGTATTCGTCGCGAAGGAGCTCGGCTTCGGCTCGCAGCGTCTTCGCCTCATCAAGCTGCTGTTTGATTTCGGCGATCTTTGCGTCGAGCCCGCCTGTGATAAGGCCAGGCACCTTCTTCCACAGGAACACGCCGAACAGAACCAGCATAGCCAGCGAGACCCACTGGTAATCCTGAACACCGAAGGCCGATGGTGCAGCGTAGCCTTCTTCAGCGGCGGCAAGAATGGTGAGGATCTCAGGCATTGGTCATCACCTTTTTCACAGCAGCTTTCGCCGTGCGTTTGTCGACCTTCTCACCCGACAGGCGCGAAACGATATCTTGCGTTGCCTCGGCAGCGACGCCTTCAATTTCCGCCATCGCGCTGGTGCGCGCGGCTTCGATTGACGCTTCGGCTTCGGCCAGCTTCGCATCAATCTTTTTCTGCGCATTGGCGAGCTTGGTTTCGGTTTTCTTCGCAGCTTTGGCCTTGGCCTCGGCGATGGTCGCCTGAGCCTTCGCGCGATTTTCATTCTCGCGCTCACGCCATGCTTCTTCCTGTGCGTCCGCTGCATCGCGCGCGGCCTGTGCGGCGGCGAGGTCATCAGCGATCTGTTTGTCGCGCAGGTCGACAGTGCTCATGACCTTGGGCACCATCCCGCGACCGATCACGAAGAACGCAATCGCAAAGAAAACGATCGTCCAGAAGACCTGGCTCGACCAGAATTCGGGAAGTTGGGCTATTTGAGGCATGAACCGGGTCCGAAGTTACCGTCAGATAAGAATTGGCGGGCCGGAGAGGCACATCCTCGCCAGCCCGCTAATCAGGTTTGTCGTTTAGGCGACGAAGATCAGGATCATCGCAACGACGAATGCCAGCAGGCCGAGAAGTTCGGCTGCGGCGAAACCGATGAACAGGCGACCCTGCTGGCCGTCTGCTGCGCCCGGGTTACGCAGTGCGCTCTCAAGGAACGAACCGAAGACGTTACCCACGCCGATGGCTGCCATACCGGCACCGATTGCTGCGAGGCCTGCGCCGACGAGCTTGGCTGCTTCTGCTTCCATTTGAAAAAACTCCTTTGAATTCAAAACTGTTGGAATGGAATTATGATAAACTTAGTGAAGGTGCTCGGCATCGTTGATGTACAGCGATGTAAGCAGTGCAAAGACGTATGCCTGAATGCCCGCAACCAGAATTTCGAGCGCGCTGATGGCAACCATCAGGGCGAAACTTGGCAGACTGACCATGAGGCCGATACCGACACCGGCGTTAACACCGTCAATCACAAAGCTCGAAAGAACCTTGAGCAGGACGTGACCGGCCATCATCGCGACAAACAGCCGCAGTGCCAGGCTGAACGGGCGGATCAGGAACGAAAACAGCTCAATCAGGAAGATCGCCGGGATCATCGGCGCAGGCGTGCCGTGCGGGATGAACAGCGAGAAGAACTTGATACCATGCTTCCAAAAGCCAACGATCAGTACAATCGAAAAGCTGAGCACGGCAAGAACGCCGGTCACGGTGAAGTGACTGGTGAAGGTGAACGGATGCAGACCAAGCACACCGATCGGGAGCAAGCCAAGCAGGTTCGCAAACAGGATGAACATGAACAGCGTAAAGACGTAAGCGGTATACTTGCGCCCTTCCTTGCCAATGTTCGCTTCCAGCATATCATCGATAAAGCCGGTGAAGCTTTCCACTGCCATCTGCCAGCGCCCGGGCACCAGCTCGCGCTTCATGCCGACGAAAACGAACGCCCAAAGGAGGGCGACAGTAATCGCCATCCACAGCGCGGAGTTGGTGAAAGCGATGTTGAAACCCGCCAGCTCCCAATCGAAAATCGTTTCGATCTGGAACTGTTTCATCGGATCGACTTTGCCCTGTTCGGCTGCCACGTCTGTCGGTCCCTAATACTTTATGCGAAACGCGCGCCCAGTCATTGATCCTGTCCGGGATCATCAGGACGCGCATTTGCCGCTCGAATAATGTTTCTGAAGGCGACACCTATTCCAAGGAACAGGCCAACCAACAGACCCCAGGGCGTGGTTCCGACGAACGCATCAAACGCCCATCCAATAACCAAGCCACCGAAAATCCCACCAAGCAGATCCGCCAGTACCCGGTTGCCGCTGCGATAGTTCGCATCAGCCCCTTTGACCTTTGGCTCGGTACGCTTTTGCTCGCGCTCGTTTGCGGCTTTCAGCCGCGCTTCGAGCGCATCAATCCGCGCATCCTCAGCGATGGGTTCTCGTGCAGGCTTTTCGTCGCTCATGCCAGCTTCCGTTAGAGGGTTAGCAAGGCACACGCAAAGAAGTGCCCGCCGAGGGCGACGCCCCCTTAGAAGGGGGGCAAAATCGAGTCAACCGTAGCGGCCATGCATTTGCTGCAAAATGTCTTGAAGAAATTGGCTTCCCCTACGGACAACGCGGGTCGCGCGTGGGCGCATCACCCGTGCGGGTCATCCAGGTTCCATCGGGTGTCTGATATTTTTCGCCCGAAGACGTTCGCATCACGGCAAGGCAGCCCGCGGCGAAGGCATACTGTTCTACAGTCGCGCCTTCGGCCTGCGCGCGCTTGGCATACACCGCCTTGCGCTTGATGTTGATATCATTGACGAGGCGCTGGAGAGCCGGCGTCGCAGCGCCGACAATCCCCAGATATCCGTCAGCCTTCTCGCCAACTTCGCCCGACGCGCGCGCCGCAGCATAGGCCGGATCACGCTGCGCCTGCGCAGGCGCGGAAACACTTGTCAGCACCATCGCGGCGCCCAAAGCGGCTAGGATTGTTTTCTTGTTCATCAGCCTCATGGCCCCTCAAAAAATATCCGCGTTCTCTTCAATCGCGTTGCCAGCATCTTCCGCCAGGCGATACACCACCTCGGCCTGGATGTTGACGTTCAGCTCAATCACGATCGCTTCATCAGGTGCATTGATATTGATGCACCCGCCAGCCATCGAAACCGCGCCAAGCGCGAGTACGCCCCTGCCAATTTTCCCGGATATTCCCGTATTCATGGGGAGATCACTGGCAGGCACGCCCATTACGGTCAATTCATCATGCGTCATGGCACAGGCTCGCTTTCTCGGTTCTGAACGGCTTCGATGCGGTTTTGTAAGGGTTCGCCCGGATCAGGGGGGCTGTCGTCTGGCTGATCAACCGGGTCTGTCGCTTCGGGCCGCTGGTTGTTCGAAGGGACCAGCCGCCCATTTTCAAACTCGAACAAGCCTAGCGCCCGCGGGTCGCGTGCGGCGGTTGGATCGAGATAAATGCGCGCGATTGTCGCCAGCTGAAAGAAGTTTTCCGAGCGGACATTGATGCGAAACCGGATCGGCAGCTTTGCCAGCCGCCGGGTCAGGAAATTGCGACTGGCCTGTGCGCCCTGCCGCACGCCGTCGATCTGAAAGCTGGTGATGATCTCGCCTGAGAGGCTTCCCGACAGCGCGACGCTCATCTGATTGTAATCGAGCGAACGCAGCGACTGGAACGCGAAGTCGCCGATTGCGCCCAGATCCTCATAGGTCAGCTCGCCTATGTAAGAGACATTCCCCCCCGGGGGACGAGAGATAAGCAGGCCGCCCTCAATCGTGCCATTACCCGCGTCATCAAACGCAATCGGAACGGTGCCATCGAACGTGCCCGTCGCGCCCACGTTACCCAGTTCCATCTGCGCAACGAATGTCGCTGCATCAAGGCCCACCATCTCGAATACATAGCGCTGCGATCCGGGGGTTCCGTAATCGATCGTCACCGGCCGCAGGATCAATTCGCCATCCATAAACGGCCACCGCGCCCCGCCCACTTCGATCAGCGTCCCGTTCGTCATCGAATAGCGCACCTCGCCAGAGAGCACTTCGACGCCGGGATTGATCGCGGCAAAGCGGATTATCTGGTCCGGTGCGGTTGTCAGATTGATAAGATCGGTGAATTCGATCTGTCCGCTCGCGCCGCGCACCGGGCCGAACGCTGCCGCAAAGTCAATCCCGTCAGTGCCGAAAACGCCTGAGCTGGTGATCGTATCGCCCGACCAATCGATCCTGCCTGATCCCGTAACGCTGCCTTTGGCCAGCTCGACTACACCATCGGCAAGATAGGAAAGCTGGTCCGGCTGCAACGCATCGTCAAACACAACGCCGGGCACATCGATTGCGGCTCCGCCCTCACCCGCGGACAGATCGTGCCGAATGTCGACCCGCGTAACTAGGCGACCCGAAGCCGGATGCAGCAGCCCCGCTTTCGCGGTGAGATTTGCGCCGGCCAATGTCAGTTTCGCATCGCGCGCCAACAAAGGTTCAAATCGCTGCTCCTGTATATCAGTCCCTGCAATCCTTTCGGTAAGCAGAAACTCCCCCTGCTCAATGACCAGCCCGTCGGCTCCGTAATTCCACCGACCGCTCATTTCAGATAGATCCAGCGGAACCAGATCGAGCGCCGCGCTGCCGCCGGCGAATGTTCCCCCCGGCGCGGCGCCCATGGCCCCGCCCAGCTCTCCAGCCGAAAGCCGCACAGCCGTGCCTTGCTCACCGATCACAGCCTGCACATTCTCAAGCGTAAATGGACCCGGATAGCGCAGCGTGGCAGAAGACGCCGCCAGCCCGGCAGGGGAGCCCGCCAATTCACCGGAAAGCACGATCTCGCCCGTTCGCGCGGCAATTTGCAGCCCTTCATCATAGCTTATGATCGAGCGGCCCTGTTCCGGACACAGCTCGATCTGCTGCTTATCAAGGGTCAACTGCGCAAGATTGAGCGAAGCGAAGCGGACCATGCTGCACGAGCTGCCAATCCGCAAAGTGCCCGAAGGCCGCCAAACTCCCTCAAGCGGAAGCTCCAGAGCGCGAACAGATCCCCCTGGGATAGCCCCCGTCGCCGCAATGGTGCCAGCGAAGCTCCATGCCCCGTTTCTGCCCTGCACCGCCTGCATGCGCGGCAATGCCAGCGCGCTCTCGCCCGCAATGTAGGGTGCCATGGTCAGCCGCAGCGCAGGCGATCCGCCCGCCGACTGCTCCATCCGGCCATTGATCTGCGGCAACCCGGCACCACCGGTCATGAAATTGCCGCTAGTCTCTGTGGCACCATTT
>CALLQC010000149.1 GCA_938015255.1 uncultured Erythrobacter sp. | reverse complement strand
AACTTGAAGCGCAGCATCGCAGCTTGTCCGAACGGATATGCGCAGGCCCCGGATCAGATGACCCCAGCAGGCTTTGGGGCAAGGACGCAGGCGAGGCGGCCTTGGCCGAGATGGACAAGCTGCGCGCCGCGGCCGCGTCGGGGGGCACAATGAGCCCACGCGAATATCGCGATCTGTTTGGCGCGATCATCTCTGGTGGCGAGGTGCGCAACCCTATTCAGGCCGATCCGCGTGTGATGATCTGGGGCACATTGGAGAGCCGCGTTCATGGCGCCGATCTGATTATTCTCGCCGGGCTGAACGATGGGGTTTGGCCCGAAGCGCCTTCGCCTGACCCGTGGCTGAACAGACAGATGCGGCAGGATGCGGGCCTTTTGCTGCCTGAGCGTAATATCGGGCTGTCTGCCCATGATTTTCAACAAGCGGTGACTGCGCCGAAGGTCTGGCTGACCCGCTCGATCCGCGATGCGGAGGCCGAAACCGTTCCCTCGCGGTGGCTGAACCGGCTGCGCAACCTGATGGAAGGGCTGAAGGACGGCAAACCGGCGTTTAAAGCCATGCAAGCGCGCGGGCAGAAGGTGCTAGACTATGCCCGCCAGCTGGAACAGCCTCGCGAAAATATTCCATCAGCAAAGCGGCCTGCCCCACAACCGCCGCTACCCGCGCGGCCTGACAAGCTGTCGGTTACCCGGATCGAAAAGCTGATCCGCGATCCTTATGCGATTTATGCGCGCTATATCCTGAACCTGTCGCCGTTGCGCGATCTAACCGCTACCGCCGACGCGCCAATGCGGGGGCAGGCGATCCATGATGTGCTTGAGCAATTCGTCAGGCAAACCGCTACCGATCTTGGACCGGATCCGCATGGATTGCTGATGCAGATCGCCGATGAGGTGTTTGAGGCGCAAGTTCCCTGGCCATCAATTCGCCAGATGTGGCGCGCCAAACTGGCGCGTGCCGCCGATTGGTTTGTTCAGACCGAACGCGCGCGACGCACCCAAGGTGGCCCATTGATCCTTGCCGGTGACGTGGTTGTCGAAAAGACAGTGCATGCCGAGATTGCTGATCCGAAGTTCCGGCTTGAGGGGCGAATTGACCGTGTCGATCAGCTCAGCGATGGGCGTTTGGTGCTGTATGATTACAAAACCGGGGCTTTGCCGACGCAACGGCAGGAAACGCATTTCAACAAGCAATTGCCGTTGCTGGCCGCGATGGTCGCGCAGACCGGGATAGACGGGCATAGCAGGTTCCAAGTCGCGCGGACCAGTTATCTGGGGCTAGGATCGAACCCGCAGGAAAAGGACAAACCTGTCAGCGATGCCGAGTTGGATGAGGTGTGGGAAGAGTTCACCCGGCTGATCACCGAATATGCCGACCCGGAAAAGGGATACGCCGCCCGCCGCGCTGTGTTTGAGACGAGGTTTGATCAGGATTACGATCACCTATCGCGTTTTGGCGAATGGTCCGAAACCGACGAGCCAGTGCCAACAAAGGTGGGCCAATGAACGCGGTCCCACCCAATGACGCGACTGCTGCGCAGATCCATGCCGCTGATCCCGGCGCATCGACCTGGCTGTCGGCCAATGCGGGCTCTGGCAAGACCCGCGTTCTGACCGACCGGGTTGCGCGGATGTTGCTGCGCGGGGTGCCGCCACAGCGCATCTTGTGCCTGACCTATACCAAAGCCGCCGCCGCCGAGATGCAAAACCGGCTGTTCAAACGATTGGGGTCTTGGGCAATGATGCCGGGTGCAGAATTGCAAAAACACCTTGTCGAATTGGGTGTCGATCATACCGAGCTTGACCCGGAAAAACTGTCCACCGCGCGCAGTCTGTTTGCCAAGGCAATCGAGACGCCGGGTGGGTTGAAAATTCAGACGATCCACTCGTTCTGCTCATCCTTGTTGCGCCGCTTCCCGCTTGAAGCCGGCGTGTCGCCTGCATTTTCCGAGATGGACGACCGGTCTGCGAAAATCCTGCGCGCGGATATTCTGGAGGCGATTGCCGAAGAAGCTCCGGACGCGATGGCGGGTTTTGCCAAGCATTTCACCGGCGATGAGACCGACGCGCTTTTGCAAGAGATCACGCGGCGAAAGGGCGATTTCGCGGCTCCGCTCGATCTCGTCGCGACTGAGGCAGCGTTGGGTTTGCCGTCGGGACTGGATGAAACGCAACTGATATCTTCTGTATTTTTCGGCGGCGAGAAGGAGCTGCTTGGCCGCATTCACAACGTCATGGCTGGGTTTGACGGGAAAACGGACACAAAGTTTTATAACGATCTTGGCGCGCTCAGCCTGAATACCGCCAGCGTCAACGTGCTGGCCGCGATGGAGCCGTTGTTTTTGACCAAGAGCGGCGCGAATGCCGGGAAACCCAAAGCGCATCCGCCGACCGGCAAGGCCAAGCTCGCCTTCGGTCCTGACGCAGAACAGTTTGATCAATTGCGCGAACGGGTTGCAGCGGCGCGCGAGGTGCGTTTGGCGCTGGCAGCGTTGGAAAAAACCAAAGCGCTCCATGCCTTTGCCGCCGAATTCCTTCCGCGATTGCATGAGCAGAAGGAGCTTCGCGGATGGCTCGACTTTGACGATCTGATCATTCGCGCCCGCGATCTGCTGACTGATCCGCGCGTGGCTTCATGGGTTCTGTTCCGCCTTGATGGCGGTATTGACCACGTGCTGGTGGATGAGGCGCAAGACACTTCGCCCGCGCAATGGGATGTTGTCAAACATTTGACAAAGGAGTTCTTTGCAGGCGAAGGCGCGCGCAGCGATACCCAGCGGACTGTCTTTGTCGTGGGCGATCAAAAGCAGTCGATCTATTCCTTCCAAGGGGCTGATCCCGCGCAATTCGAGGAAAACCGCGCTTACTTCGCAGATGAGATGGATCGAATTGGAACGGAGTTGCAACGACAGGATTTGCGGTATTCCTTTCGGTCTGCCCCTGCGATCATGCGTCTGGTGGATGCCAGTTTCCCTGATGAGCTGCGGCAAGGGATGGGCGGTGCGCTGTCCCACGTCGCGTTCAAGGATCAACTGCCCGGCCGGGTAGACCTGTGGCCCTGGACGGAAGGTCAGGCCTCGGAAGAAGCGGCCTGGGACAAAGATTGGTTCGATCCGGTCGATTCCGTGGGAAGCGATCACCATACAGTGCGCCTTGCCCGCGAAATCGCTGTGTTTATCGACGACCGCTTACGGCACGGACAGATTACCCGAGCCGACCAGGATGGCCCTAGGACCCGGCGGATCAAGGCTGGTGATTTTCTGATCCTCGTGCAGCGCCGTTCTCCTTTGTTCCACGAAATCATCCGGGCCTGTAAGGAGTTGAAGCTGCCAATGGCCGGGGCAGATCGGTTGCGAGTTGGGGCGGAACTTGGGGTGAAGGACCTGACTGCCTTGATGAAATATCTCGCCACGCCAGAGGATGATCTGTCGCTGGCATCGGTCTTGCGGTCCCCGCTTTGTGGTCTGTCAGAGGCGCAGCTTTTCGATTTGGCCCATGGCCGCGGCAAGCAGTTCCTGCGGCAGGTTCTGGAAACCCGTCAGGCAGATTTCGCCGAAGTCCACGCCATGCTGCGCGACCTGCGAGATCAAGCGGATTT
>CALLQC010000148.1 GCA_938015255.1 uncultured Erythrobacter sp. | reverse complement strand
AACGATGATCTGCGTGCCACGACGCCGGTTCTTTCGGGGATCAGGGATATCGGTAACGGCCGCGAGAGTTTCTTTAACCAACTGATCGCAGCCTTTCGCGGCTGGGCGGACAGCCGCAATGACCCGAACAAGTCGATTACCTGGGGCAATGGCAAGCCAATCACGGATGACGAAATGGCCCCCGTAATTGCGATCGCCCAAGACCTTGCTGTCCCGCTCGACTGGCAGGCAGGCGATGTGGCGTTGATCGACAATTTCCTCGTGATGCATGGCCGCCGCCCGTTTGAAGGCAGACGGCGTGTGCTCGCCTCGCTTATTGCCTGACCCGCACAGTCTGCGCCCACACTGCGACATTGCCGATCACGATCGCGCCGATGAGCCCGGCAAACAGCGCGCCCATCCCGGCAGCCGACGCCAGCCCGATCGGTGAAAAGAGCAGATAGGTCGCAACCACACAGCTGAAGAGCGTGACCGCCAGCGGCTTGGCAAAACGCCACTCGGTCATGTCGACCTGTTCATTGCGCGTGAACGTCCAAGCCGTCTTTCGAGGTGCGAACCAGCCGCAGGCGAGCATGGTGGCAACTTCGATCACGAACAGCACCGCATATAGGTGAATGAAGTGCAGTGTGATCACATCATCGAAGACGAAGCGCGCAAAGCCATAGGCGATGACGTGGAAGACGATCACGATCTTCGCCCCCATCGCTGGCACACGTGCTGTGAACAGGCCGACAATCACGATGACGATGGTCGGAATGTTGTAGAAGCCGGTGAAGATGCGGATGATCTGCCACAATCCCTCGGGTGCAAACGCAAGCATCGGCGCGACTGCGAAGGAGAATACTGCGATCACCACACTCGCGATCTTGGCCACACGCACCAGCTCGCCGTCGCTCACCTTGCCTTTGCCCGCCCCTTCCTTGGCCGGAGCGTAAACATCGAGGCTGAACAGGGTCGCAGCCGAATTGAGCAGCGAGTTGAAACTGCTGAAGACCGCGCCCAGCAAAACCGCGAGGAAGAAGCCCGACAGATAGAGCGGCAACACATCGCGGATCAGTCGCGGATATGCCTGATCAATCCCGCCCAGCCCCGGCCCGTAGAGATGAAATGCGATCACGCCCGGGATCATCATCAGAAACGGCACGAGAATTTTGAAGAAGCCCGAAAAGAGCACACCCTTTTGCCCTTCGGCCAGGCTTTGCGCGCCCAATGTCCGCTGGATCACATATTGATTGGTGCACCAGTAAAACAGATTGGCGAAGATCATGCCGGTGAACAATGTGCCAAACGGCGTGGGATCAGTGCTGGAGCCAATCGCGTTGAGCTTTTGTGGGTGGTCGGTCGTGAGCCTGGCAAACCCATCAGCGAGGCTCCCGTCACCCAGCGCGATCAATCCAAACACCGGCACGAGCACGCCAATGATCAGCAAGCCAACGCCGTTGAGCGTATCGGAAATCGCAACCGCACGCAGGCCGCCGAAGATCGCATAGATCGACCCGACGACGCCGATCAGCACCACCATCATCACCAACGCTTCAAAGTCGCCAAGCCCCGTCAGCGCGGTCACATCGAAAAGTGCGATCACCGCCAGACTGCCTGAATAAAGCACGCTTGGTATTGTCACGAGACCGTATCCCAGCATGAACAGCACCACTGACATACGCCGGACCACAGGGTCAAAGCGGTCATTGAGGAATTGCGGCAATGTGGTAAACGCGCCCGCGAGATATTTCGGCAGGAAAATCAGCGCCATCGCAATTGTCGCCACTGCTGCGGTCACTTCCCAGCCCATGCTCGACATGTTGAAACCGTAAGCCGAACCATTCAGGCCGATCAGCTGCTCGGCTGAGAGATTGGTGAGGAGCAGCGAACCCGCGATGAAGGTCGCACCAAGACCCCGCCCAGCTAGGAAGTAGCCGTCCTTGGTCTCCGCAGTGCCGCGTGTTTTCCACCAGCTGACAATGCCCACCAGCGCCATGAAGACAATGCAGCTCGTCAGCGTGAACAGCAGGTTGCTGGTGGTCATCTCGCGCCTCCAAGCAAGTCAGCGTAGTGATCGGAAAGCCGATCCTCCCCGAATTCGGGGGTCAATTCTTCGCTATACTCGCCGGTTGCAGGATCGAGCACGAGCATACTCTCGGTCGCATAATAGCGCGCAATGCGGGCATATTCAGCCTTTTCGGCGCACCAATCGGATGCTCCAGCGCCAAGGCCAAAAAAGCGTTCGGCCGCGCCGAAGATCCATAAGGGCACTCGCTTTGTCTGACGCTCCTCTCCCAGTAGCGCCGCGAGAATATCAAGCTGATCGTTGGGCGAGAGTGCCGGGCCTGGCCCACCGATTGGCAGGGTTTGATTGCGCCTCTCGGCGTCCGTCACACTGTCTGCAATAAACCGCGCCAGATCGCGGTCGCTGATCGGTTTGCAGCGGGTCAACTCGCCATTACCAAACACCATGAATTTGCCGCCCTTTTCTACGCGTTCGACTTGCCCGGAAAGCGACTTGAAGAAGGCGGTCGGACGAATGATAGTGTGGTCGATGGGTGAAGCTTTCAGCGCACGTTCGAAAGCAATCTTGGCATGCTGAAAAGCAAGTCGCGGACGCTGAACACAGATCGCAGAGAGCAGGATGAAGTGGTCCGCCCCACATTCCTGCGCCCTCTCGAGCAAAGCAAGGTTCGCCTGAAAATCGACCTCTTCTGCATCCTTCGGCGCTCCGGTACGCGATGCCATACAGGAGATGACTGTATCGGGCTTTTCCTGTGGCCACTCGTTCCATGCGAATTCGGCTCCGGCTTCGTACAAAGCATCTGCCGTGGCATGACCGCTGGCATTGTCGCTAAGCAGGCAGACAAGTCTGTGGCCATCGGCCAGCAGGGTCGGAGCAACGGCACTACCAATAGTACCGCTGGCTCCGGCCAGCCAGATGGTTTTTTGCGCGGTTTCTGTTTGTGCCCCGTCCGTCACGTCGTTGGCCTAAACTAAAACGACCAAACAAGAAAAGGGCGAGACGACAATGCCGCCCCGCCCCTTCCATGTTTTGTTGAGTTCGCTCAGGCTGGCTTGCGAGCGAACACGCCAAAGCCTGCAATCACAGCGTAGCAGATGATCGGAATGATCATCGCCATTGCCAGATCTCCGCCGGTCGCGTCGGCAACCACACCATAAAGCAGCGGAACAATCGCGCCGCCGCAGATGGCGACGTTGATGATGCCCGAACCGTCAGCCGCACGTGGCCCCAGCTTCTCGCATGCGAGAGAGAAGATGGTGGGGAACATGATCGAGTTCATCAGGCCCACTGCCAGCAACGTGTAAGCCGCGACAATACCCGACGTGTTGGTTGAAATGAGGATCAGCAAAATTGCGCCGATCGCGTTGAAGGCAAGGATCTTGCCCGGCGAGAATACACGCAGTGCAGCAGAACCGATGAAACGGCCCACCATCGCGCCGCCCCAATACAGGCCGATCATCCATGCGATGACATTCTCAGGCTGGCCCAGAACGCGCTCTTCGGAAAGGTAGTTGATGATGACCGATCCGATGGCGACTTCGCCGCCGACATAAAGGAAGATGCAAAGCGCGCCAAAACCGAAACGCGACCGCTTAAGTAGATCAAGGCCGGCAAGCCCTTCGGAGGCTTCGTGCTTTTCGCCTTTCAGCCGGTTGCGGAACAGCCAGACAACAAATGCGACAATACCGATAGCAATCGCGAGGCCCAGATACGTGGTCCAGATTACACGACTGCCCTCTTGTCGATAGGCATCTAATTCTGCGCCAGTGAGTTCGGAAGCACTAATTCCGGCAAGGCTGCCCAGAATTAGTGACGCACCCACAACCGGAAAGACCCAAGTGCCGAATGAGTTGAACGCCTGCGCAAACGTCAAACGGCTATGCGTCGTCTTTGCCGGACCAAGCAGGCTGATCAGCGGATTGGCGACAACCTGAACAATCACTACGCCGCTCGCAAGCACGAACAATGCGAACAGAAACACGCCGTATGTTGCCGTCTGGCTCGCCGGGATGAACAGCAAGCAGCCTGCCATCATGGTGACAAGCCCCGCTACCGCGCCGCGCATATAGCCCAGCTTTTTGACCAGCTTTGCGCCGGGAATCCCGATAATTGCATAGGCGGCGAAGAAGCAAAACTGCACCAGCATGGCTTCAGTCCAGCTGAGCGTGAACAGCTCTTTCAGCTTCGGAATGATCACATCGTTAAGTGACGTGATCCCGCCAAAGATAAAGAACAGCCCAAAGACGAAATAGTTGAGGCCGGGCGCATCAATGCCGCTGCCTTCTTCTTCGATCGGCATCGGGTCCGTGCTGGACGATACACCGGGTGCAATTGCCATAAATTCTCTCCCACAAGGCGGCCTTCCCGGCAGCCCTAATCCCACTCATGCTGATGGATTAACGCAGTGATGCGCCGCGTCCATCAGAATTCGTTTGCACATCGAGAAGCACACCTGCTCAGAACGAGCACTCAGCCCCCTCGGCCGCGTCTTCGCGCGCGATACCGGCGATCTGGATGCTGAACGGAGCATCGGATTTAATCCTCAGACCGTTGTTGAGCTTCGCCAGACAAGCCTCGGTAATCACCATCTCGCGCCAGCCTTTTCCCTCTGCGACCAGCAGTTCGCGCGAAATGTCGAGTGTGCTGCCATTGCTGGCCAGCATCACCGGTCCTGCGGGGCGCGTATTGACAAGG
>CALLQC010000147.1 GCA_938015255.1 uncultured Erythrobacter sp. | reverse complement strand
GGGTGTCTGCATATTCCTCGATAAAGATCGCTTGGCCATGCGCGAAAGGTTCCGCCGGATACAGCGCGGGTGAGGGATGCTTCTTCTCGATATAAGCGCAGATTGCCGAACTGTCGGCGATAGTCCCGGCCACACCTTCAGAGGCGATAGAGCGATCACGCATGACAGGGATTCGCTTCATCGGAGAGATCTCGACAAACCATTCAGGCGGATTGAACACATCGACCGGCTCGATCTCGAAATCGGCGCCTTTCTCGATGCAGAGACCGGCGGCCTTTCTGACGAATGGCGAAACGGGGCTGCCGTAGAAAACAAGCGCGGTTGCGGTGTCTGACATGAGATTCTCCTCTTTCACGTCTCTTACGCTTTCAGTTGCACGGCGCAACTGATATGCTTGAACTGATAGGCGAAGCTTGCGAGTATCGGCACTACGATCCGATCCTGCTTTAGCCGCGTATTTTGACGATTGATTTTTGCGGGCCAAAGGCCACTTTCTTTATTTAGAGAACCCCGCATCCGAATTCGAGAGAGGAACATAGACATGGCGATCCAGTACAAGAACCTGATCAACGGCAAGATGATCGATACCGGCGAATGGCTTGATGTCGTCAATCCTGCCAATGAAGAAGTCATCGGCCAGGTCCCGGCCTGCGGCGCGGGCGAACTGGACAATGCGGTCGCCGCAGCGCGCGAGGCGTTCAAGAGCTGGAAGAAGACCTCTTTCGAAGAGCGTCAGGCCGCCTGCATGGCGATCTCTGGCGCGATCAAGGAAAATGCAGAGGAACTTTACCGCCTGCTGACCAGCGAGCAGGGCAAGCCGCATGAGCAAGCCAAAGGCGAGATTTACGGCGCGGCTGGCATGTCGGCTGCGCAGGCGACGCTCAAACTGGAAGATGTCGTCAACGAAGACAGCGATCAGCGCCTCTCCCGCACCCGCCGCGTGCCGGTGGGCGTGGTTGGCGGCATTGTGCCGTGGAACTTCCCTGTGATGATGGCGGTGCAGAAGATCGTACCGGCTCTGATGAGCGGCTGCACCATCGTGCTTAAGCCATCGCCCTTCACTCCGCTTACCACGCTCAAAATCGCCGAGCTGATCGCGGACAAGGTGCCAGCAGGCACGGTCAATATCATCACCGGTGAAGACAGCCTCGGCCCGCTGATCACCGGCCACCCGGATATCGACAAGATCACCTTCACCGGCTCCACCGCGACGGGCAAGAAAATCATGGAAGGCGCCAGCGCAGATCTCAAGCGGATCACGCTGGAACTGGGCGGCAATGACGCATCCATCGTCCTGCCCGATGCCAATGTCGAAAAGATTGCCGAACAGCTGTTCTGGGCGAGCTTCTCCAACGCAGGCCAGATCTGCGTCGCAGCCAAGCGTGTTTATATCCATGAGGATATTTACGACGAGCTGTCAGCAGCCATCGCCGAATACGCGAAAAACGTGAAGGTCGGTGACGGTTCGCAGCAGGGTACCGGCGTCGGCCCGATCCAGAACAAGAAACAATATGAGCGCGTGCTGGAGCTGATTCAGGATGCCAAGGATAACGGCTACAAATTCCTGACCGGCGGCGACAAGGATCCCTCCGGCACCGGCTATTACGTGCCGATCACAATTCTCGACAATCCGCCGGAAGACGCGCGGATCGTGGCCGAGGAGCAGTTTGGCCCGGTTATGCCGCTGATGAAGTTCTCTTCGGAAGAAGAAGTCATCGCACGCGCCAACAATTCCGAATACGGGCTGGCCGGTGCGGTCTGGACCGCGAACCCTGATAAGGGCGTCGAGATTGCCGAGCAGCTTGAGACGGGCACCGTTTGGATCAACGAATATCTCCACCTTTCGCCCTTCACGCCGTTTGGCGGTCACAAGCAGTCAGGCTTCGGTGCGGAATACGGCCTCGATGGTCTGAAAGAGTTCACCTATCCGCAGGTGATCACGGTCAAAAAGGACAACGTTCCCGCTTGATTGGATGGGCGACGCAACTCCTGATGAACTGATCGAAGGGCTGGCGCGCGTGTGTTCGCGTGCCGGCCTTTCTGCACCCTCGAATCTGACGCGTCTGACGGGGGGCGCGACCATGGAAAGCTGGCGGTTCTCGGCTGGTACCGAAGACTACGTGCTCCGCCGCGCGCCCTCGCTCGCCTTCATGGAGGACCGCCCCTACGGTCACGATACCGAGGCAGCGGTAATTGAGGCTGCACGCGCGGCGGGCGTGACCGCGCCCGAAGTCGTCGCGGTGCTCGAGCCGGAGGACAGCATCGGTTCGGGCTTCGTGATGCGGGCGCTGGAGGGCACTCCGAACCCAAAGGAAATCCTTGAGTTTAACGAGGCCGACACGCTGCTGAAGCAGGCGGCCCGCGATTTGGCTCGGATTCACACAATCAAGCCGGGAGACGTTCCCGACGCGGTGCCGGTGATGGATTACCGGCAGGCCATCGCAGACCTCAAACAGCAATTTGAAGAAGCGGGCGGCGACCGTCCGATCATCGCGCTCGGCCTCAAGTGGATGCAGGACAATTGCCCCGACCCCGTCGATCCGGTGCTGGTGCATGGCGACTACCGGATGGGCAATCTGCTAGCAGAGCCGGGTAAGCTGACAGGTGTGCTCGACTGGGAACTGGCGCATTTCGGCGACCGGCACGAGGATCTGGCGTTCGGTTGCATGGCGGTGTGGCGGTTCCACCGATACGACCGCCGCGCGCTGGGGCTGGGGTCGTTGGAGGACTACTTTGCCGCCTACGAGGACGAAGCGGGCGTGGCTGTGGACCGTGAGCGCTTTCGCTACTGGCTGATCCACCGCACCGTGTGGTGGGCACTCGGCTGCCTCAAATGCGCAAAAGTCTGGCGCGATGGCTCCGACCGGATGCTGGAGCGGGTTGTGATCTCGCGGCGGACGAGCGAGCAGGAACTCGACTTGTTGATGTTGCTGGAGGAGGATGCGCCCAAGAACGAGCAGAGACGAGCGATACCTAAGCGCATCGATAAGTCGTCGCAGCCGAAAGGCGATGCGAGCGTCGCGGAAATCTCGATGGCAGTTTCTGAATGGCTTTCGTCAGTGAAGAACAGATTGGAGGGGCACGACCGCTTTCAGCTAGCGGTGGCTAGGAATGCTCTAGGCATCATTGCTCGCGAGCAGGAACTCGACTTCTCGGGGATCGATGCCAAAGACCTTTCGGAATATTTCTTGTCTGGCGACGAGTCCCTGAAAACCAGAGGTTTGCTGGCTAAGCTGCGTTTCGACGCGCTTGAGATGGTCAAAGTTGACTCACCCAAATACCCAGCCCTCGCCGTCGCGCGGGAGAAGTGGCTGTGATCCGGCTTGCTGCGAATGCAGTAAGCCCGCGCCCGTCCGCCCCATGGTGGGCGCGTTCCGCACCCACCTGGGCGGTCGCTTTGAAATGTCTCGAGAGGACTAAACATGGACTTCGCAATTCCCGCCGACCTGGCTGCCTATCTCGACGAACTTGATGCCTTCATTGAGGCCGAGATCAAGCCGCTTGAACAGCAGGACGACAATATCCGCTTCTTCGATCACCGACGCGAATGGGCGCGCACAAACTTCGAAGCGGGCGGATTGCCGCGCGAGGAATGGGAAGAGCTGCTGCGCGAAGCCACCCGCCGCGCCGATGCTGCCGGACACTGGCGCTTCTCCGCGCCTAAGAAGTATGGCGGCAAGGACGGGTCGAACCTCTGGATGGCGGTCATCCGCGATCACTTTGCCCGCAAAGGCCTCGGCCTCCACAACGACCTCCAGAACGAACACTCGATCGTCGGCAACTTCCCCTTCGTCGCGATGTTCGATCAGTGGGGGACCGAGGAGCAGAAACAGGAATTCATCCTCGGCGGTTTCGAGCGTACCCGCCGCGTCGCCTTTGGCCTCACCGAACCCGATCACGGTTCCGATGCGACCCATATGGAGACACGCGCGGTTCGCGAGGAGCGCGACGGGGTCGACGGCTGGCTCATCAATGGCGAGAAGATGTGGATCACCGGCATGCATGTTGCGACCCACTGCGCGATGTTCTGCCGCACAAGCGGGGATGCTGGCGATGCGAGCGGGATCACCTGTCTGCTCGTCCCCAATCCCACGCAGGGCCTCGAGATCGAGGAGTGGATGTGGACCTTCAACATGCCGACCGATCACCCGCGCCTATCGATCAAGGATGTGTGGGTGCCTGATTCCGCAATGCTGGGTGTTGAAGGGCGCGGGCTCGCGCTCGCGCAGAGCTTCGTCCACCAGAACCGCATCCGGCAGGCGGCGAGCAGCTGCGGCGCGGCGCAATTCTGCGTCGATGAGAGCGTGCGATATGCGCGGGAGCGCAAGCCCTTCGGCGAGGAGCTTGCCAAGAACCAGGCGATCCAGTTCCCGCTGGTCGAGCTCGCGACCCAGTGCGAGATGCTGCGCCTGCTGATCTTCAAGACCGCGTGGGAGATGGACAACATGCCGCACGAGGAGATCGAACGGACGATCTCGGACAAGGTCAGCATGTGCAATTACTGGGCGAACCGGCTGGTCTGCGAAGCCGCCGACCGCGCGATGCAGGTCCATGGCGGCATCGGCTATTCGCGGCACAAGCCCTTCGAACACATCTACCGCCACCACCGCCGCTACCGCATCACCGAAGGCAGCGAGGAAATTCAGATGCGCAAAGTGGCGGCCTATCTTTTTGGGTATCTGGGGCCGAAGCGGGGCCAATTCGACTAACGACGTCGCGCCCCGGCGAAGCCTCTAGCAATCTCAAGCCGCGCCGTTAGGGTCGCTCCCAACACAGGGGAGAGACTCACATGCGCCATTTCACCGCCATCCTTCTTGCAGGCTCGATGCTCGCCTTGCCGAGCGCCGCCTACGCGGACGATCATGAAGGCGAGAAGAAAGACGAGAAGTGGGACATCTCAGCGCCCACGGGTGCCACCATCGAACAGGTGCCGATCCAGACCGATGAAGGCACTTGGATGGACGTCGATGTGGCGCCCGATGGCCGCACTATTGCGTTCTCCCTCCTCGGCGATATCTACACCATGCCGATCAGCGGCGGCACGCCCACGCGCATTTCCGAAGGGCTCGCATGGGAAGTCCATCCGCGCTTCTCGCCCGATGGTTCGCGCATTGCCTTCACGAGCGACCGGGGCGGCGGTGACAATATCTGGGTGATGAATGCCGATGGCTCGGACAAGCGCCAACTGACCAAGGAAAGCTTCCGTCTGCTCAATCAGCCGACCTGGTCGCCCGACGGGGAGTTTATCGCGGCGAAGAAGCATTTCACGACCGCGCGCTCGCTCGGCACGGGCGAAATCTGGATGTATCACGTCAGCGGCGGAGGCGGCGTCCAGATCGTAAAACGCGCAAACGAAGCCCTGCAGAAAGAGCTGGGCGAACCGGTCTTCGCGCCCGATGGCAGCGCGAT
>CALLQC010000146.1 GCA_938015255.1 uncultured Erythrobacter sp. | reverse complement strand
TGCATCGAGCCGCCCTTCCCCTTCGAGATTCCGGCTTCCCGACCAGTCAACTCTGCCATAATGACTTTGGGATCGATGCCATAAGCGAGCATATGGCCATGATCGCGGTAACCGGTAATCACACTGTCCTTGTCACCATCCAGCGCGCTTTGCAGGCCGATCGCCACCGCTTCCTGTCCGATATACAAATGGCAAAACCCGCCGATCAATCCGAGGCCATAGAGCTGGCCGGCCTTCTCTTCGAAGCGGCGGATCAGCAGCATCTGACGATAAAATTCCATCATCTGCTCTTCGCTAGCATCAAAGCGTTTAGCGGCTTCGAATTGCTCCTGAAGCGAATGCAGAATGAAATCCGGATCTTCTGATGGAGCCGCCGACGCAGCGCCTGTGTCTGACTGGGTTTTCTTTGCAGCAGGCTTTTTGGCCAAAGTGGTGTCCTTCTTGTTTTTGAGCGCGCCATGAAGGGAGGAGTGCGCGCGTTATCTTGCGCAAACGCTATAGGCAAAGGATGCAGCCCGACGCAACGTAAAGCAGGCACTAGAGCAGGAATTTGAAGGTTTGGATGAAGGTTTCAAAGGGCGATCTATCAAAGAATAGGTATGCGCACCCACTGCCCCGAATTCAGTCTTCATCCTCAATCGTGATCATTATTTCATCTGCATGCAGGACGCCCAGATTCTTGCGCACAAGTTCGCTTGCCAGATCAGGATCTGCCGATTGAGGATTCAGAAGGTCGACACGATTGCGCAGCGCATTCCTCTTTGCCTCAAGCAGGGCCACTTGCGCTTTACGCTGATCAAGGGCTGACTGGTTCTCGCTCCATGCGAGCAAACCGGTGGGTCCGGCAATTGCAAGACCTGTGATCACAAGCAGAGCGAAGAGCGCGAAGCCCTGACGCATCTGTTCCCGTGCTGGTCTGCGCATTGAATTTAAGTCCCCGTCCTAAAACCCACAGAATCATAGTTAACCCGGTGCATCAAGCGAAAAGCGCATGGGCCGTTAAAAAACTTGGCTCAACAGTTCTGGAACGAAGCCTGTCGTTCACCCGTTGTGGCAAAAAACAATGGGGAACAATCCGCAATCATGCTTAATCCGCTAATCGACCAGATCAACTCAATGGGCGACCAGTTCATGCGCGCCCTGCCCGGCATCGCCATTGCATTGGTGATTATCATTGCCACAGCGATTGTCGCGAAATTCACCGTAAGGATCGCCGATGCCCTTATCGGGAAAACAGACCTACGGCCTTCTCTACGCAACCTGATCGAAACTCTGGTTCGCCTCATGACGTGGCTGCTGGGCCTGATGATTGCAGCGGTTGTCGTTTTCCCGGACCTTACTCCAGGCAGCCTCGTTGCTGGACTTGGCATAGGCGCGGTAGCGATTGGCTTTGCTTTTCAGGACATTTTTGAGAATTTCCTTGCAGGCGTCCTAATCATGATCCGCGAGAAAATGCGGATTGGCGATGTGATCGAATGCGAAGGTATCACCGGTAAGGTCGAACACATCACTCTGCGCGAAACACACATCCGCAAGCTGTCCGGAGAGGTAACAATCGTCCCGAACTCGGTGCTATTCAAGAATCCGGTCGAGATCCTGACTGACAAGGAACAGCGCAGCCATGATGTAGTGATCGGTGTGTCATACGACACGGATCTCGACCAAGCGGCCGAAGCTATCCGCAAGGCCGTGTCCAATGTCGACAATATCGATGTTGGAAAGGGCATCGATATCTTCGCGCAGGAATTCAACTCATCTTCTGTAGACTTTCTGGTTCGCTGGTGGTCCGGCTCAACCCCGCGTTCCGGTTGGGAGAGCAAGGACAAAGTCGTGCGTGCAATCAAGCGCGGGCTGGACGATGCGGGTATCGAGATTCCGTTCCCCTACATTACGCACACTTTCAAGGAGAAGGTGCCAATGGGACACGAGCCGGGGGAGCCAAGCACCGGCGGCTGAGATGGCCGCCACTCAAAGCGCGCTTTCATAAGGGCTGTTTCATGCTACCAATCTCTTGCTCGAGGAGAAAATGGTATGAAAATCCTGAAATCCGACCTTACCCGATTTAGCGACCTTCCGGATTTTACCTTCGCAGAGAATTGGCAGCCAATCGACCTTGGCAATGGCTTCGCCGGGCGCATGCATTACATAGACGAAGGGCCGCGCGATGCACCGCCTGTCCTCCTGTTTCATGGGGAGCCAAGCTGGAGTTTCCTTTACAGGAAAATGATACCGCCGCTGCTCAAAGCAGGTTTCCGGTGTTTGGCGCCTGACCTGATCGGTTTTGGCAAAAGTGACAAACCCGATGATATTGGCTTTTACACTTATGATCGTCACGTTGGCTGGTTGAAGCAATGGCGCGATGCCGTGGTGCCCGGGAACGCCGCTTTGTTCTGTCAGGATTGGGGCGGATTGTTAGGGCTACGAATGGTAGGAGAAGAGCCTGAACGGTTCAGCTGCGTGGTCGCAAGCAACACATTCCTGCCAACGGGCGGCACGCCCTCCCCCGCGTTTCTGGCATGGCGCGAATTCGCCAAATCGTCTCCCGAATTCTTGATCGGCGAGCTGCTTCAACGCGCGACTGCGACCGAGCGGACTGTTGAAGAGGTCGCTGCATACGACGCGCCCTTTCCTGATGAGCCAAGCAAAGCGGGTGCGCGCGCATTTCCGCAGTTGGTCCCGGTGGAGGATGGGATGGATGGCATCGAGCAGAACAAACGCGCGTGGGAGGGCCTCGCTGCATATGACAAGCCTTTTCTGACTCTTTTCGGAGCAGACGATCCTGTAACTGGAGGGCTTGGGGAAACTTTGGCTGGTCGGATAAAAGGCGCGAAGGACATGCCACACGCCATTCTTGAGGCATGCGGGCATTTTTGTCAGGAAGATCGCCCAATTGAGCTGGCGCAAGGGGTAATCGATACCGCTAGGAAGGCTGGATTTCTCGCGTGAGCGTGCAGGAAAGCAGCAATGATCGGCTAACAGTATGGTGACCCCGGCGCGATTCGAACGCGCGGCCCTCAGATTAGGAATCTGATGCTCTATCCAACTGAGCTACGGGGTCCCACATGCCCCAATAGCAGCGCAGGCCTGCCAATCAATTGAGTTTATCTGGCGGTGCGACCGGAAATGGCAACGGCGCCACCTGCACGCCTTCGTCAACAAGCGACTTGGCTTCTTCAAGGGTCGCCTGTCCGTGGATCGGCGTTTGGTCCGCTTCGCCATAGTGCATCGCACGCGATTTCTCGGCGAATTGATCGCCTACCCAGGTGCTGTTTGTGAGCGCTTTTTCTTGAGCTTGAGCAAGCGCCTGCATCGCCTTTTCCACCTCGGCCGGCATGGGCTGGTTCGAAACTGGTTTGCCGTCTGCTCGCGGCGGAGACGCAATGACTTCCGCTTTTGTGTTGCCCTTGGCTGGAACAGCGGGGGCCATTGGAGCCTTACTGACCTTATCCGCCCCGCACTGCGGACAGCTAACAAGGCCGCGCTCACACTGATCCTCAAAGTCAGAAGATGATCTGAACCATCCTTCAAACCGGTGTCCTTGTTCGCAATGTAGGTCAAAAACAATCATTATGAGAGCCTAATTGGGGATTCCACGCTTATTGGCAAGGCTCGGGATCTGGGAACGAACCTCGGTGATCCGTTCAAGATCCAAGTCGCAGAAAGCTAGCCCCGGTTCTTCACCGCCCATGTCGAGCAGCACCTCACCCCAAGGGTCGACAACGAGGCTGTGGCCATAAGTCTCACGCCCGTCCTCATGCTTCCCGACCTGAGCGGCAGCGATGACAAACGCCTGCGCTTCTATCGCGCGGGCGCGTAGCAATACTTGCCAGTGAGCGGCGCCGGTTGGCTTGGTGAAGGCAGCGGGCACGGCGATGGCGTCGCATGCACGCTTACCCAAAGCCTCAAACAGAGCCGGAAAGCGTAAATCATAGCAAATAGTCAGCCCTAGCCTGCCGACCGGCGTATCCTCGACACAGACAACCTCTTCGCCCGGCTTATAGGCGTTGCTTTCCCGCCAGCTTTCGCCGCCTGCGAGATCCACGTCGAACATATGGATCTTGTCATACTGCGTAATCGGCCGGCCGCGCTCTTCATCGAAGAAATACGACCGATTGGCCCATTTGCCTTCCTCGGCAGGCACCGGCATCGATCCGATCGCGATGTCGAGTTCGAGTTGGAGCTCCATTTGCAGCGCTTCGATCCGTTTTAAGAATTCGCGAGGAGCAGCGCTATCAATCCAATGTGCTGCGCGCTTTCGGTCGCGGTCCAGCAGCAATGACATTTCCGGGGTAAACAGCATCAGCGCACCGGCATGGGATGCTTTGATCGCCGCTTCCTTAATCACACGAAAATTCGCCTCCGGGTCGATGCCCGAAGTCATTTGCAGGATTGCGATCTTGGCCATTCAGCCCGCCAGCAGTGCGTCGAGCTTGCCCGCTTCCTCCAGCGCGGCGAGATCATCCGACCCGCCGACATGCACATCTCCGATAAAGATTTGCGGCACAGTCATCGCATTGGGCGCGCGGCTGAGCATCTCTTCGCGCTTCTCGCCGCCCATCGTGATGTCAAATTCGTTGAATTCTGCACCCTTCTTGCTCAGCAGATGCTTCGCCCGCACACAAAACGGGCAGGCAAATTTGGTATAAATATCGATTTTCGGCATGCTCATTGGGGTGTCCCGAACCTCTTGAAACGTGATTTTGTCCACCCCAGATAGTCGGTGTCGCGATGTTTCGCCAGTTGGGAAACACAGGTCGCGGCAATAGCAGGCGCTGCAAGAGGCAGGTTTGCGAATTGAAACAGATTGCTCAACCAAGAGGATTTGAATTATGTCACGTCTTGATTTTACTCCATATCGCCGCAGCACAGTTGGCTTTGATCGCCTTTTCGACATTCTCGAAAGCCAGGCTCGCCAAAATTCTGGCGACAATTACCCCCCATTCAATATCGCGCGTAGCGGCGAGGACAATTACCGCATCACCTTGGCCGTTGCTGGCTTTCGCGCGCAGGATATTGACATCACTGCCCAACAAAACCTTCTGACTGTACAAGGCAAAAAGCGCGAAGATATGGATGGCGGCGCAGAGCTGCTGCATGTCGGCATTGCAAACCGCGGCTTTGAACGCCGGTTCGAACTGGCGGATTATGTCCGTGTGGAACAGGCAGATTTGGCCGATGGCCTTCTTATCATTGACCTTGTTCGCGAAGTTCCAGAGGCGATGAAGCCGAAAAAGATCGCGGTGAACGGTTCCCCTACCCTCACAGCTGTACCTAGCGAAGATGGGAAAGAAAGCGACGCCGCTTAACGCCCACAACTTCCAACAATATAGTCAAAAGTTCGGGGGCGGATCGCAATGATCCGCCCCCGCGACATAAGCCGCCTCGTCACGATGCTGACCGTCCGGGTCGCAGAAGACGGTCAACTTCGGTTCGAGCTCGTCAAGCGATCTGAATGAGACCGCATATAACCCCTGTTCCTGCGGCAGATTTCCAGAGCATAATGCTCTCATTCCCTTACGAAAACCTGTAGGTTTCACCCCGCCTAATCCGCGATGCTACTATCGCGCAAGTAGAAACTGACTTTCTTGTAAAGACGCGACAACAGAAGAGAAAACCAGAACAGCGCGGCACGGGTTTTTATGGGCGAGTTTAACCTTCGCGATCAAAGTGTTGCGTCAGACAAGCCGTGAGTGTTCCAGGGCAGCTTCAATAAATCCTGCGAAGAGCGGATGTGGGTCGAATGGTTTCGATTTAAGCTCCGGGTGGAATTGGACGCCGACGAACCACGGGTGATCGGGGCGCTCCACAATCTCCGGTAGCAATCCATCGGGAGACATTCCCGAAAACACGAGCCCCTGATCTTCCAGGGGGGCAATGTACTTCGAGTTCACTTCGTAACGATGGCGATGACGCTCCGAAATCGCCTGCGCTCCGCCGTAAATCTGCGAGACGTGGCTGTTAGCGCCCAGCTTTGCATCGTACGCACCCAGGCGCATTGTGCCGCCCAGATCGCCGCCCTCCTCGCGTTCCTGAATGCCTTCCTCGCTCATCCATTCAGTAATGATACCGACCACCGGTTCTTTGGTATCGCCAAATTCAGTAGAGGATGCGGCCGCGATTCCAGCGTTGCGCGCTCCTTCGACACAGGCCATCTGCATGCCGAGACAGATGCCGAAGAATGGGACCTTGCGCTCGCGTGCAAACCGGACGCTCGCGATTTTGCCTTCGCTGCCTCGCTCACCGAAGCCACCCGGCACGAGGATTCCGTGCAGAGGCTCCAGCTCCGATACAATCTCGCTGTCATCACCTTCGAACAGTTCGGCGTCTATCCATTTGATATTGACCTTGGTCCGGTTCGCGAGTCCACCATGCACCAGCGCTTCGTTCAGGCTCTTGTATGCATCGGGCAGACCAACATACTTGCCAACCACGCCGATCGTAACTTCGCCTTCGGGGTTGAAGTATCGGTCGGTCACATCGTGCCAGGACGAAAGATCAGGGTCAGGCGCGTCAGTTATGCCGAAGCCGCGCAGCACCTCCGCATCAAGCCCTTCTTCGTGATATTGCAGCGGCACAGAGTAGATGGAAGGCGCATCAAGAGCGGGAATAACCGCCTCTTTGCGCACGTTGCAGAAATTTGCGATTTTCTGACGTTCGCCATCGGGAATGGGGTGCTCGGCGCGGCACAAGAGGACATCCGGTTTTATCCCGAGGCTCGCCAATTCACGAACCGAGTGCTGGGTTGGCTTGGTCTTCAGTTCCCCCGCTGCAGCAATGTATGGAACAAGCGTCACATGGACGCTTAACGTCTGCATCGGCTCCAACTCGTTACGCAGCTGGCGGATGGCCTCCATGAACGGCAGCGATTCGATATCGCCCACGGTCCCGCCGATTTCGCAAAGGATAAAATCGTGCCCATCCTGATCGGCCAGGGCAAATTGCTTGATCGCATCGGTCACGTGCGGGATTACTTGGACTGTGGCCCCAAGATAGTCGCCGCGCCGTTCCTTGGCGATGATATCGCGGTAAACCCTGCCTGACGTGATGTTGTCGCTTTGCCGCGCAGAGACGCCGGTGAACCGTTCGTAGTGACCAAGGTCCAAATCAGTCTCAGCCCCATCGTCGGTCACATAGACCTCACCATGCTGATACGGGCTCATCGTGCCCGGATCGACATTGAGATAGGGATCAAACTTTCGAATGCGGACCTTGTATCCACGCGCCTGAAGGAGAGCAGCAAGCGATGCTGCCATGAGACCTTTGCCGAGCGAGGAGACCACGCCGCCGGTGATGAAAATATACCGCGCCATGGGGGTTGGGCCTTAAGCTCTGTGTTGGATTCGGGGCAAGCGAATAGTGCGATCAGATGCCGCCCCATCCACAGTCTTAATATAAGAGTCGCTTAGCTGCAGTTATTCGGCAAGCGGATCATCAGAGGTCTGAGCAGGCTCGCCGCCTGAAGGACTTGCAAGCGGATCGGCAGTTTCCGCCGGTTCACCCAAAAGATCAGGTGCCGATGGTGCGCCAACATCACGATCAAGAGTGGTGCTGATGCCATCGCTACTGGTTTCATTGACCGCGACGGCAGCAAGCGTAATCGACAATGCTACGAACACAATTGCGAGCCATTTTGTCGCTCGGGTAAGAAAGTCCGCCGCACCGCGAGCGCCCAATGCGCCATTGGGATTGCCACCAATACCAAGCCCGCCGCCTTCGCTGCGCTGCATAAGAACAACGCCAACGAGGCCTGCGGCTACAATTGCCTGAAGAACGGTGAGAAACAGGAACATTGATAAAATCTCGATCAAGAATGCACGCGCTATTTAGGGCGCGATAATGTGTTCGGCAAGGCCCGCAGCTGCCGAGCCGCGGCATTAACCCTCCGCAGTCTCTCCTGCGGCCAGAGCGATCCCCATGAAGCTGTCCGCCGTAAGGCTCGCACCGCCTACCAGTGCTCCACCGACATCGGGCGTCGAAAGGATTTCGCTCGCGTTTTCGGGTTTGACCGAGCCACCATACAAAATTCGCATCTCGCCGCCGTGCTCTTCGCCATAAAGCTTTATTAGCAGCGCACGGATCTCTCCGTGCATTTCGGCGATATCGTCCACCGTGGCCGTCTTGCCAGTACCAATCGCCCATATCGGTTCGTAGGCTACAGTAACGCGTTCCCGCAGGTCTTCGGGCTGTTCGTCGAACGTTGGTAGTGAGGCATTGAGTTGTTTTTTTACGTGAGCTACGGCGCGTCCCGCATCTCGCGTCTTCTCGCTCTCGCCGCAGCACAGGATAACACGCAGACCGGCCTCCAGCGCCGCATTGGCCTTCGCCTTTATCTGCGCATCTGTCTCGCCGTGATTTTCGCGGCGTTCACTATGGCCAAGAATTACGAATTTGCCCCCGGCATCGGCAACCATGTTCGCCGAAATGTCACCGGTATGCGCTCCGCCCTCTTCGTGGTGACAATCCTGCGCGCCGACGGCAATCTGCTCAGCCTCACGGTGAACTGGATGGATCAAAGTGTATGGAGGCGCGATGGCAACCTCCACTTTCATGTGCCGTTGGGCCGCGCGATCAATTGCGCGCGCTTCGGAAAGCATCGCGCGGGTGCCGTGCATTTTCCAGTTACCAACGATGTAAGGACGAAGGGGCATCAAGTTTTCCCGAAGACTTTCGTGAACGTTACGAATCTGAACGACCCATGTAGGATCGAGGGGTGGCGTCCGCTACCCGAGTAAACCAATCCAGTCAAAAGACTGTGTGACCTGTTGCGGGGAGGTCGCAGGGCGGATAAGGCGCATTGCCTATTAGCTCAACTGGGCACCACGATCTATCTTGCCTGTTATCGCCACGCAGTGGTGATCGGCAAACCGCAGGACAACAGCAGAACCATGATTTCGTTCTTCCGCAATTTCTTCCAATCGAAGATTGGTTTGCCAATTTTTATCGGCTTTCTCATCATCGTCGCCCTGGCTTTTGCTGCGGCGGATATCACCGGTTCTACTTTTGGCGGTGTCTCTGGAGGCGAGCGAGTCGCTGTGGTCGGCGATGAAACGATCACTACTGGCGAACTGGTGAGCACTACCAATTCGGCAATCCAAACGATCAGGCAGAATAATCCTACCATTACCACGCCGCAATTCGTCGAAGAAGGCGGCCTCGAAGAAGTGCTGCGCCAGATGATCGATCGCTATGCGATTGGCGGATATGCAGAAAAGTACGGTCTGCGCGCCGGAGAAAATCTGGTGAATAGCGAAATTCTGAAAATACAGGTATTTCGCGGGGCGACGGGCGAATTCGATCAGGATGTCTATAACGCTGCGCTGCGCCAGCAGGGCATCACTGATGCGATCCTGCGACGCGATCTTGCTGACGGTTTGCTTGCTCAGCAGCTGCTCGTACCCGCTATCTCCGCGCCGCGCATGCCTGCCAAGGCAGCCAAACAATATGCAGCTTTGCTGTTGGAGCGCCGCCGGGGCGCAATCGGTTTTGTCCCCAGTTTTGCATTCGGTCCGGAGAATGAGCCGACAGACGCTCAGCTGGAGGCATATTACAAGGACAATCGCTCGCGGTTTGTCCAACCAGAGCGACGTACGATCCGCTACGCGGCATTCGGCTCTGACAATCTTGATGTTGATCTCACCCCCACGCCAGCTGAGATAAGGGCCTTTTATGATGATAACGCGGAACGCTTTGCTGCCAGTGAAACCCGCGATATTTCATCTTTCCTTGTTCCGACCGAGGACGCAGCGCGTTCCTTCGTGTATCGCATACGCGGTGGCCTCTCACTCGAAGCGGCAGCGCGCGAAGCAGGGTTCAGCGTGTCCTCGACTGAAGATCAGTCTCTTCAGCAGCTTACAAACACGTTCAGCTCGGCAGTTGCCCAAAGTGTATTCGCCGCTGAGCGGGGGCAGATAGCCGAACCGTCTCGCAGCAACCTTGGTTGGATTGTCGCGCGTGTTGACGGGGTTACTCGCACAGCGGCCCGGTCACTCGCTGAGGCAACGCCGGAGATCACAGAGGAATTGCGCGTACAAAAACGTGCGGCCGCTCTCGCAGATCTGAGTGCGCGAATAGAAGAGGAAGTGGATAGCGGCACATCATTGGTCGAAGTGGCCGAAGCCTATTCGCTCGACATTCAAACATCACCGCCGGTGCTTGCTGATGGCAGGGTTTATGGCCAGCAGAACTCTGTGAATCCCGTTCTTCTGCGCGCTATTGAAACAGCATTTCAGATGGATGAAAGCGAACCGCAATTGGCCGTGCTCGTTCCGGGCCAGCAATTCCTGGTGTTCGACGTTATTGAAATCACCGAAAGCTCAGCGCCGCCTCTTGCCGATGTTCGGGACGAAGTGACGGTTGGCTGGCGTCTAGCCGAAGGATCAAAGGCAGCGCGTGAGACGGCCGATCGCGTTCTGGAAAAAGTGCGCGGCGGTACGGCGATTGCCGAGGCATTTGGCGACGAGGAAACGCGCCTGCCGCCGGTAGACCGGATTGACTTGGAAAGGCGCCAACTGTTCGCGCGTGAACAGGCCCCTCCCCCGCCCCTCGTCCTGATGTTCTCGATGGCTCAAGGCTCGACCAAGATCTACGAAGCACCAAACAATATCGGATGGTATATAGTCGATCTTGATACGATCGAGACTCAGGATTTGCCTGCCGACAGCCCAGTTCTTGCGCAAACTCGCGATCAGCTCGCTGCGGCCTTGTCGGATGAATACACCGCGCAGCTATCCGCTGCGATCCGTGACGAGATTGAGGTGGAGCAGAACGAAGACGCCATCGAGGCCGTTCGCCGGCAGCTCGTTGGCGAAACCCCCTGATTTTATAAGCCGAAGTTTAGCGTGACCTCTCCCAGCCAAGCGTCCGTCCTGCCCGAAAATGCTGAGGCTGCCGCTGAAGCACTCTCTAAAGGCATGCCCGCTTTAGTTTGGCGGCGCGTGGTCGCGGATAGTGACACACCGGTTGGCGCAGCAAGGAGGCTGATTGAACCCGGGCGGGGCGATTTTCTGCTGGAATCTGTCGAGGGCGGAGAAGTTCGCGGTCGGTACAGTCTTATCGGGATTGATCCCGATCTCGTCTTTCGCGCGAGTGGCAACAGCGCAGCCATCAATCGCGATTGGAAACATAATCGCGAGGCCTTTGTCCCTTGCAGTGGAGGCGCAATGGATGAATTGCGCGCGCTCGCAGATGCGTGCCGTCTTGAGGTTCCGGATATTTTGCCACCTGCGCTTGCCTGTCTTGTCGGATATTTCGGCTATGAGACAATTGGCCTGGTCGAAAATCTCCCTCGCGCCACGCCGAGCGAACTCGATTTGCCGGACATGCTTTTTGTTCGCCCTACGATCATTCTTGTGTTTGACAGTCTTGGCGATGAACTTTTCTGCATTGCGCCAATCTGGAGCGCAGAAAATCCCGCGATTGCCATCGAACGTGCCGGCGAGCGGATCGATGATAGTCTGCGGGCACTCACGCGGCCGCGCCCGCCGGAACCCCGCCTGGCACACCCTGGCGACGAACCCGAATTAAGCCCGATCCTTGCCGAAGCCGATTACAAGAAAATGGTCGCGCGGGCGAAGGACTACATTATCGCCGGAGACATTTTTCAGGTCGTCCTGGCGCAGCGCTTCACGTGTCCGTTCGAACTGCCGCCACTAGAGCTTTATCGTTCGCTGCGCCGCGTGAACCCTTCGCCTTTTCTTTATTTCCTCGATCTGCCCGGCTTTGCCATCGTCGGCTCAAGCCCAGAAATCCTTGTACGGGTGCGCGATAACGAAGTCACCATTCGTCCGATTGCAGGCACCCGTCCGAGGGGCGCTACACCGGCTGAAGATCGCGAGAATGAGGCAAGCTTGTTGGCTGATCCGAAGGAACGCGCCGAGCATTTGATGCTGCTCGATCTCGGTCGCAATGACGTTGGCCGGGTTGCGGCTCGGGGCAGCGTAGAAGTGACTGACAGCTTCACTATCGAGCGTTACAGCCACGTTATGCATATTGTGAGCAACGTTATCGGAGAGCTTGCTGGCGATAAGGATGCACTGGATGCCCTCTTTGCAGGCTTTCCAGCGGGCACAGTATCAGGCGCACCCAAAATTCGCGCTTGCGAGATCATTGCAGATCTCGAGCCTGAAACACGCGGGGCCTATGCTGGCGGGGTCGGCTATTTCGCGCCCGACGGTTCGGTTGATAGCTGTATTGTGCTGCGGACCGCCGTGGTGAAGGACGGTGTAATGCATGTCCAGGCGGGCGCTGGCATAGTTGCAGACAGCAATCCCGATTACGAACTGGCCGAGTGCCGCGCGAAAGCAGGTGCGTTGATTGCAGCTGCGCGTGAGGCTGTCCGCGTGGCCTGTGAGCCGGGGTTCGGCCAATGAGAGTTATGCGCGCCATTATGACCGATGCCATTCACGTGCTCAGGGCTCTTGCACTGCTGGTAATCGCTGTGGTGCCAATGAGTGCGGCGAATGCAGAAGATTGGATTGGGTTGGCCAAAGAGCACCGGATAGAGCTCGATGAATTTACGTTCGGCACCGGTGAAACGCTGTCATCCATCACAATGCATGCTCTGACTTTAGGTGAACCTCGCCGGGGAGACGATGGCGAGATAGAGAATGCTGTATTGCTCCTTCATGGAACGGGGGGGGACGCCGCTTCCCTTCTGAGGCCGAGATTTGGCGACCAGATGTTCGGTTCTGGTCAGCCGCTCGACATCACGGAATATTACGTCATTTCACCGAGCAATCTCGGGCATGGTGGCAGCACCAAGCCAAGCGATGGCCTGCGTGCGGCTTTCCCGCGGTACGATTATGACGATATGGTCCGCGCGCAATACAGAATGCTGACCGAGGGTCTGGGAGTGAACCGGCTGAAGATTATCATCGGCACTTCGATGGGTTGTATGCATTCATTTGTCTGGGGGCCGATGTATCCCGATTTTGTAGAAAAATACGTGCCTTTGGCTTGTAACGCCGTCGAAATTGCAGGCCGCAACCGGCTGATGCGGCAAATTATCATCGACGGCTTTCGCAATGACCCGGCCTACGACGGGGGCAATTACGCTGATCCCGCCAATCTGATAATGGGACAGGCTATTCGCCGTGACGTCTTGCTTTTGGCAGGCGGCAATCCATACCGACAGGCGGTCGATCTGCCTACGCGTGCGGCGGTCGAGCGCTATTTCGCAGCGGCAAAACAGACGTTCGCCAGCAATCCGGTTGATCCGAATGATACGATCTACCAGTTCGACGCCTCACGCAAATACAACCCCGCTGCCCGTCTGCATGAGATTACATCGCCCGTACTCTGGATCAACTCAGCCGATGATTTCATCAATCCGCCCGGTATCGGTAATCCGGCAGCGCTCGCATCAACCATGCCGAATGCGCGGTTTGTCCTTATCCCGCCCAGCCCCGATACATACGGTCATGGTACACACAGCCGACCCGACCTCTGGATGGATGAATTGATCCGTTTCCTCGAAGAAAACCCATGAAAACAAGCATCCCTCTTATTCTTGCTGGACTACTGATTGCCGCGTGCACCGAACAGCCCGAGGGCGAACCGGTTCTCCGCGCGGAGCTGGGTGAAGACGGTGTGGCGACAGAGATTGCCCCTGCCCCTGAAGCTCAGGTGGAAGAGGAACCACTGGAAGCCGCAGTCCAAAATTCGTCCGTTTGTTCAGCGGTCCAATTCGAAGGGGTACCGTTGACACACTGCGTTGCAGATCCGGAGACGCACACGGTCCGCACAGCGATCATCCCGTCAAGCGGCGAAGATTTCGGCAGGATCGCCGCGTTTGCAGGCAGCGCCGACAGCGAAAAGATTGCGTTCGCCATGAACGCCGGGATGTATGGCGATGACTTGCGGCCAATTGGATATTTCGTGCAGGATAAAGAGCGGCTGAAGGAGCTAAATCGCGCCGATGGTCCAGGCAATTTTCATCTGAAACCGAATGGCGTCTTTTTCGGTAGTGGCGGCAACTGGCGGGTGCTCGATACAGAAACTTTCTACCGGACGGTCGGGGACCGGCCGGAATTCGGAACACAGTCCGGCCCAATGTTGGTCATTAACGGGAAACTCCACCCGGAATTTCAGGACAATGGGCCATCGCGCGCTGTTCGAAACGGAGTGGGCGTCACTGCTGATGGCAAAGCCCATTTTGTAATCTCGGATGCGCCCATCAGCTTTGGACAATTTGGACGTTTTTTCCGTGACGTGTTGAAAACGCCGAATGCGTTGTTTCTTGACGGAAATGTCTCTTCATTATGGGATCCTGCGCGTGGGCGGATGGACCGCGGACGTACCGGGCCGCTCTTAGTGGTGGAGAACAAGTGATGGCCAACAACATGCTTGATTACGAGCGCGCGCTTTATCCGGAAATCGATCCATATGAGACCGGCATGCTCGATGTCGGAGAAGGCCATCAGCTTTATTATGAGCGTGTCGGTACACCGGGTGCGAAGCCGGCTGTATTCCTGCATGGCGGTCCGGGAGGTGGGATGGCCCCTTCGCATCGCCGTCAATGGAATCCCGATGCCTATGATGTGCTGCTTTTCGACCAGCGCGGCTGCGGTAAGTCACAGCCCTTTGCCGAAATCGAGCGCAACGATACATGGCGCATCGTCGAAGATATCGAGCGGCTGCGAGCCATGTGCGGCCACGACAAATGGCAAGTATTTGGCGGCAGCTGGGGCGCGACACTCGCGCTTGCCTATGCCCAGAAATACCCGGAGCGGACCAGCGAGCTGGTGCTGCGCGGCGTCTTCCTTGCCCGCGCGCAGGAGCGGACTTGGCTCTATGAATACGGCGCGAGCGAGATCATGGCCGAGCAATGGGACCGGTTCACCAACCTCATTCCCGAAGCCGAGCGCGGCGATCTGGTGAAAGCCTATCATAACCGGCTGACCAGTGATGACGAGGCGACCCGCCTCGCGGCGGCGAAGGAATGGTCGCTGTGGGAAGGAACAGTTGCGACACTGCTGCCCAACGAGGCCTTGCTCGAAGAGTTTGCCGATCCATCCAAGGCGGTGCCCTTCGCTAGGATTTGCGCGCGGTTCTTCCTGAACGATTTCTATCTTGAGGAAGCGCAGTTGCTCAAAGATGCGCACAGGTTGAAAGGCATAGCCGGGATCATTGTGCAGGGTCGCCACGATATCTGTACGCCTCCCGGGGCAGCATGGGCGCTCAAGAAGGCCTGGCCCCAGGTTGATCTGCGAATCGTGCACGATGCGGGGCACTCTGCAAGCGAACCGGGCATTATCGACGGGCTTGTGCGAGCGACTGATGAGCTGGCGGGGCTTACATGATTCTTGTCATCGACAATTACGACAGCTTCACCTTCAACCTTGTCCATTATCTCATGGAGCTTGGCGCCGAAGTCCGGGTCGAGCGCAACGATGCGCTCACGGCAAGCGAGGCCCTCGCCACCAATGCGAGCGGTTTCCTAATCTCGCCGGGCCCCTGCACGCCCAACGAAGCGGGGATCAGCCTCGATCTAGTTGAGGCATGTGCCCACGCGGAAAAGCCGCTGCTGGGCGTGTGTCTTGGCCATCAGGCGATTGGCCAGCATTTCGGCGGCACGGTCACCCGCGGCGGGCTGATGCACGGCAAGACCTCGCCGGTAACGCATGATGGCTCCGGCGTGTTCGCGGGCATCCCCTCGCCCTTCACCGCGACGCGCTATCACTCGCTGGTCGTAGAGGACATTCCATATTGCCTCGATGTCGTCGCCCGTTCGGACGACGATCACGTGCAGGGGTTCAGCCACAAGACGCTCCCCATTCACGGCGTGCAATTCCACCCAGAGAGCATCGCGACCGAGCACGGGCACCAGTTGCTCGCCAATTTCCTCAAGATCTGCGGGATCGACGCCCGCCTGCACGAAAGGCTGAAGGCATGAAGACCCTCCCGCTTGCCGTCCCGCATATGAAAGAGGCCGAAGCCGAGGAGGTCTTCGGCTGGATCCTTGATGGCGAAGCAAGTGACGAGGAGATCGCGCGTTTTCTGCTTGCGATGACCGAACGCAGCGAAACCGCAGATGAAATTGCAGGAGCTGCCCGGGCCCTTCGCAAACGGCTCGTCCCGATCGAAGCTCCCGACAATGCGATCGATTGTTGCGGGACAGGTGGCGATGGACACCATACGCTCAACGTATCAACCGCTGTCAGTCTGGTAGTTGCGGCTGCCGGTGTGCCTGTTGCCAAGCACGGGAACCGTGCGGCTTCGTCAAAGTCTGGCGCGGCAGATACGCTGGAAGCGCTAGGGCTCGATATGGATGCTGCCGGCCGAACAGCGGAAAAGACGCTCGCGGAAATCGGGATCTGTTTCCTCTTTGCGAAAAACCACCATCCGGCGATGGGCCGCATTCAGCCTATCCGGTTGAAGATTGGCAAACGGACTATCTTCAACCTGATGGGTCCGTTGTCCAATCCCGCTGGTGTTAAGCGCCAGCTTATCGGGATCGCGCGCCCGGGATATGTTCCGATCTACGCGCAGGCCAAAGCGAAACTGGGTACGGATCGGACCTTTATCGTTTCGGGTGATGAAGGCCTTGACGAACTCAGCCTCGCCGGCGGGAACGAACTGGCTGATGTGACCGGTAACGCATTCGTCATGAAGCGGATCGATGCAGCTGAAATAGGCCTTGATTACGC
>CALLQC010000145.1 GCA_938015255.1 uncultured Erythrobacter sp. | reverse complement strand
CCGGCAAGGGTACGCGGATTTCTCGATCTGTTTGGCGCATGGGATCCGACGCTTGCCTTTGTGATGGGCGGAGCGGTTATCCTGATGGCAATCGCCTGGCAGGTTCAAAGGCGCATGGCGAGGCCCGTGTTTGCCGAGGGCTTTTCTCTACCGGATCGCAGTGACCTGACGCCGAATTTGATTGGCGGATCGGCGCTTTTCGGGATTGGTTGGGGTATTGCCGGACTGTGTCCAGGGCCGGGTATTGCCGCTTTGGTGATCGATCCTGTCGCTGCAGGAATTTTCGTGTTGGCGATGCTTGCAGGTATGGCGATTGCAGGTCTGTTTGACTGAGGCGCGTGACGCGGAGCGATCTGGCCGGTATTGGCGCCGCTTATGACCATTCCACGCATACTTGTACTCGCCACGGGCGGCACGATCGCAGGCGCCGCCGAATCTGCAACGCGGCATGATTATCGCCCCGGTCAGATCACAATCGAGGAATTGCTGAGCCGGGTTAAAGAGCTCGGCATACCCGCACAGCTGACCGGCAGGCAGATTGCCAATATTGGTTCCGAGGATATGTCGCCTGCGATTTGGGCCAGCCTGCACGCTGCCTGCGATGCGGCGATGAATGATCCTGAATGCGATGGAATTATCATAACCCACGGCACTGACACGGCGGAAGAAACCGCGTTTCTGCTCGATCTTACACTGTCGACGCACAAGCCTGTTGTGCTTGTGGGCGCGATGCGGCCTGCGACTGCTGTGGGTTATGACGGGCTGCGCAATTTCGCGAATGCCATGCGGGTCGCGAGCGATTGCGAAGCCGCCGGGCGCGGCGTGCTGGTGGTGATGGGGGATCGCGTTTTTGCAGCGCGTGATATCCGCAAGAACCGGACGCGTGGGACCGATGCGTTCGCAGGCTTCCCAAGGGACTCGGTCGGGCTCGTTACGCCAAGCGCGCTCGAATGGTTCGGCGCGCCGTGGCGGTCAGGGGAACCTGCACGGTTCCCATTTCGGCAGCAGCTTCCCGATGTCCCGGTGCTCTACATCCATTCCGGCATTACACCCGACTATGCTGATCGGCTGATCACAGCCGAAACCCGCGGGATCGTGGTGTGCGGTGTTGGCGAGGGGAATATGCCCGATTCAGTGCGGCAACGGCTGGTTGAATTGGCGAAGCCAGGGCTGCAAGTGGTTCGTGCCAGCAGACTGGGAGAAGGGCTGGTAGACCGAGAGCCAGAAGATGATGCGAACGGCTTCATTGCGGCGCGTGCGCTAAGCCCGGCAAAGGCGCGTATTCTGCTGCAAATGCTGATTGCGGCAGGGCAAGATGACCCTGCCGCAATCCAGTGCGAATTTGACCGTCGGTAAAAACCTCCGGCTGCGCAGATAAGGAAGTCCTTAGCCCCAGGGCGTGACGAGATATTTCTCGCCCGTCTTCATCTGCCGATAATCGGTTATCGCTTCTTTGGTCAGCATGGCTTCCAGATCGACCTTCGCCTTGTAATGGCTTGCGAATGTGGTGGTGAGGTTTTGCTGCACGCGGGTGCGCATCTTCACCACAGTCTCCATTCCCGCCTTTGCAAGAAATGGCGTAAGCAGCCAGCCCGAAACGGTCCATTGCAGCCCGTAAGACGGGGTCAGGATGGTCGGGTTTTGCAGGTCAAGACGGCCATATTGGTACATCTTCTTGTCCTGATTGGATCCGTAGCGTGAATATTCGCTCATCTGGCTCACCGCGACCTGTTCCATCGCTTTGAGCACGTGATCGGTGTTCTGACCGCCGCCGATTGGATCGAAGCCGAGGAACGCGCCGGTCGCCGCAATCGCCTCGCGCAGCTGCTTCATGTAATCATCGTCAGCCGAGTTCACGACATACTCAGCGCCTTGGCTTTTGAGCAGATCGACATGCTCCTGACGGCGCACGATGTTGACCAGCTTCATGCCGTCTTCCTGACAGATCTTGTTGAGCATCTGGCCGAGATTGGACGCGGCGGCGAGGTGGACGATGGCATCGTGACCTTCCATCTTCGCGGTCTCGACAAAGCCGAGCGCGGTCATCGGATTGACGAAGCTTGATGCACCCGTTTCCGAGCTGTGGTCGCCCAGCGGCAGGCACATCATCGCATCGGCGATCGCATACTGGCTGAATGCGTTGCCAGGCACGCAGGCGACCCGCTGTCCCATAAGCGCCTTTGCCATGTCGCTGTCGCCGGTCGCGATAACGGTGCCCGCGCCTTCGTTACCCGCTGGCAGACGTTGGCCGTGGCGGCTTCGTTGGCCGGAGAGAAACGGCTCGGGCATTTCGGCGACGACCTTCCCTTCGAAATATTCGGCATTCTCGAAGTCCGCGGCGCTCGTCAGGATCGCGAGGTCGGATGGGTTGATCGGCGCGGCTTCCATTTTGACGAGCACCTGATTGCCTTTTGGCTCCGCAAAGGATTCTTCGCTGACTTCCAGCGTAAGTTTGCCGTCTGCGCTGAGCGTGGTGAAAAGCTGTTTGCCGGTTGTCATTATCCGTCTCCTTGATGTGGGTTGAAGACGAGCTAGGACGCCGCGGCAAACATTGCTAGGGTGACGTTAGGTCAAGCGTCTGTCGATTAGACGTTGTCGCGGGGCTGCTCCGGTTCGGGATACAGGGCTTCAACGAAATACAGGCCATGAGGCGGGGCGTTCAGGCCCAGTGCCTGCCTGTCACGCGCGGCCAGCGCTTCGGCAATCTGTTGCTCGCGCCAAGTGCCTTGCCCGACAAGGCGCAGGCACCCGACCATGGAACGCACCTGATGATGCAGGAAACTGCGTGCTGCGACATGGAAATGAATTTCGGTACCGAACAAACCCTCGGTCTCGACAACGTCGAGCCGGTCAAGTGTCTTCACCGGGTCTTTCGCCTGACACATGGTCGACCGGAAAGTGGTGAAATCATGCTGTCCGATAAAACTTTGCGCCGCCCGGTGCATGGCCCCGGCGTCCAGTTCCGGCGCGACCTGCCAAGCACGGTTTTTGGCAAGAGCCAGCGGCGCGCGGCGATTGACGATGCGATAGAGATAGCGTCGTCCAATGCAGGAAAACCGTGAATGCCAATCATCGCTCACGATCTGGCAGGCGTTCACACCGATTGGGTTCGGGCGCAAATGGGCGTTGAGCGCCTCCATAAGGCGGAACGGCGTGAATGGTTTGGCGATATCGACATGACTGCGCATCGCCATCGCATGCACGCCGGTGTCAGTGCGTCCGGAGGAGTGAAGCGTCACATCCTCGCCAGTAACCTTGAACAGCGCTTCCTCTATGGTCTGCTGCACACTCGGCCCGTGTTTCTGGCGCTGAAGCCCCTGAAACGGTGTGCCGTCGAATTCATAGGTCAGGGCGAATCGGGTCACGGCAAAACGGTGCCTTGGGCGACACTGCGGCCGCGCAAAAAGTCTTCGCGGTCCATCGCGGGCTTGCCCGCGCGTTGAAGCCGTATCGGGCGCAGCGCACCCGTGCCGCAGGCGATGGCGAGCCCATTGTCAAGAACAGTGCCTGCCGCCCCGTCGCCGTCAACTGGTTCGGCTTTAAGCATCTTCACGCGCTCGCCTTCGAGTTCAAACCATGCGCCCGGAAACGGTGCAAGACCATGGACATGGCGCACCAGATCTTTGGCGGGGCGGGACCAGTCTATCCGCGCCTCGGCCTTGTCAATTTTCGGCGCGTAGGTCGCTGCTGCGTCGTCTTGCGGTTGGGCGGCGTAGGAGCCAAGGTCGGCCAGCACTTCGACCATCGCGCTCGCGCCAAGCTCTCCCAGTTCTTCGAACAGCTCTCCGGTCGTCTTGTCGTCGATCGGTGTGCGCACGATATGCAGCATTGGCCCGGTATCCAGCCCCGCTTCCATCTGCATGATCGTGACGCCTGTTTCTTCATCGCCCGCCATTACCGCGCGGTGGATCGGCGCAGCACCGCGCCAGCGCGGCAGGATCGAGGCGTGGATATTGAGGCAGCCATATTTCGGCGCGTCGAGCACCGGTTGCGGAAGAATTAGGCCATAGGCTGCGACCACCGCGACGTCTGCATTGAGCGCTGCGAAATCGGCCTGTGCGTCCTCTTTGCGCAAGCTTTTGGGTGAACGGACGGGGATCCCCAACTCTTCCGCTTTGATCTGCACTGGGGAGGGGCGCAGCTTTTTGCCTCGCCCCGCCGGAGCAGGCGGCTGGGTGTACACGCACACCACATCATGCCCCGCCTCATGCAGCGCGGCGAGCGCTGGTACCGCGAAATCGGGCGTTCCCATGAAAATGATGCGCATGATTGTGTCTGCGGGCCTTTCTTGCCGATGCGCCAGCCCCTATCTCTACCCTCATGGCATCGCAAGAGATCGAAGCGCTTTCGGGCGCATTGGCCCGTCTGCCGGGGCTGGGACCGCGCAGTGCGCGGCGGGCGGTGCTGTGGCTGGTGAAGAACCGCGAACAGGCTTTGCCCGCTCTGCTGGAGGCGTTGGATGCGGTCTCGGAAACTCTGGTCGAGTGCGAAACCTGCGGCAATGTCGATACGAAGAGCCCCTGCGGCATCTGCGCAGATGCACGCCGCGATGCAAAGTCGCTCTGCGTTGTCGAGGACGTGTCAGACGTCTGGGCGCTAGACCGTGCGCGGCTGTTTCAGGGGCGCTATCATGTGCTGGGCGGCAAACTTTCCGCGCTGGACGGGGTGCGGCCGGAAGATTTGAACATCGCGGCTTTGTTGTCGCGCGTAGAAGGCGGCGAGATAGATGAAGTGGTGCTTGCCATGAATGCGACGCTCGAAGGGCAAACGACCGCGCATTACCTTGCCGAGCGGCTTGAGCCATTCAACCTGCGCATCACCCAGCTTGCCCACGGCCTGCCGGTGGGCGGTGAGCTCGATTATCTCGACGAGGGCACGCTGGCGCAGGCATTGAGAGCGCGAAGGCCTCTGGGGTGAACGCCTAATTCTTAAAGATGCTCTCGAACGACTTTCTGAGTTCATCAACTGCTTTCGGAATAGCTTCATCTTTAGCAAGTTTAGCTGCTCGATTAATGAACTCTCCCCTTGTTCCAAGATTGGCTCCGCATCCCGCACAGGTAAGGACTGCCTCATCTCCAAGGTTGGGGTCAAACTCTACCTTCTCTGATCCGCAATTCGAGCAACTGCCTTTTACAGCTCCAATCTGGTTATCTTTCACATCGACTCCTTTGTTCCTAATTTGTTCAATATCAAATTTCGTATTCCTAAGGAAGAGTTGATTAGAAATGGGGAGGGCACTAAATCAGCCCCATGGCTATTCGCGAAATCCTTGAAGTGCCGGATCCCCGGCTCAAAACCGTGTCCGTTCCCGTCGAAGCAGACGAGTTCAACGACGATCTCAAAATGCTTGTCGAGGACATGTTTGAAACCATGTATGACGCGCCGGGCATCGGCCTTGCCGCCATTCAGGTGGGCGTGCCAAAACGTGTTCTGGTGATTGATCTTCAACCCGAAGATCCTGACGCAGAGCCCGTCGAATGCGAGCATGACGGGCACAAGCACACCCATCCTGCCACTAAGAAAGAGCCGCGCGTCTTTATCAATCCGGTAATTGTCGATCCGGCAGACGAGCTTTCAACCTATCAGGAAGGCTGCCTGTCGGTCCCAGAAATCTACGCCGATGTTGATCGTCCTGCGACCTGCACGGTCAAATATCAGGATCTCGGCGGCAACCATCACGAGGAAAGCCTCGAAGGCCTGCTTGCAACCTGCCTGCAGCACGAGATGGACCACCTTGAAGGCATTCTCTTTATCGACCACCTCTCGCGATTGAAACGCGGGATGGCATTGAAGAAGCTCAAGAAGATACGGCAGGCTGCTTAGTTTTCTTCGCGCCCTCAAGCGCCGGGCGCGGCGCATCCGCGCCGCTTGGCTTCGCCGCAGTTGCGGCGAAGCGCGGTCGCGCTTGCGGCCCGGCATCGTGCCGGGCCGACTGAGCTGCTTTATTATCCCTCGGTCTTCATCTGCCCGAGAGCTGCCTTCACATCGCGGATCACTTCCTCGCAAATCTGGGCGCAGCGTTTGCAATGACGGTCATCATGACTTGAGCAGTGTTCCAGGCATTGTTCACATGCCACTATTGTCGCAAGACCGATGGCACGGATCGCGAGTACATTTTGTCCAGTGCGACGAGAGCCCATGCGATAAAAGGCAGTACAGGCGTCTGAGGCATCAAGGCAGCGGCGGATACATTCGCGTCGCTCCGCTGCGTTTTCCTCCGCCAGACATGCATCGGCGCACGAGTTGATGATTGCAGCGGCATACATGGCATGCTTCACCGCCTCACCCAGATCCGAATTGTAATCTTCGCCCACATGGGGGTGATCTTGAATCATCTCTTTGATTGACATGGTTTTTCTCCTTTGTCTTCCAAGCGAACGGGGCTGGGGATTGGTTCCGATTAGATCGCAGTTGCTTCTTGGCGCAGTCCTTCGTTCCAGCTATGTTCTTGCGATGGATGCAAATATACTCATCACTGTCATCGCAATTTTGGCCCTGCTGATCGGCGCAGCGGTTGGCTGGTTCGTCGGCACGCGCCCTTCGGCTGAGCTGCGCGAACGGCTGGCGGCGCGCGAGGGTGAGTTCAAAACAGCGATTGCCGAATTGGGCGACGCGCAGGTGAAGCTCTCTGCCGCGCAAGAGCGGGCGGGGCGAGCCGATGCGCTTGCATCAGAGCTCGAACTGGCGCGTGAGCAAAACGCCGCGTTCAAGGCCGAGCGTGCCGGTTTTGCCGAGCAGAAAAAGCTGCTCGAAGAAAGCCGCGACAAGCTGCTCAAAGAGTTTGAAAACACCGGCGCTCAGGTGCTGGGGAAGGCGCAGGAGGCGTTTCTGCGCCGCGCCGAAGAACGTTTCAAGCAGTCCGAGGAAACCGGCGAGCAAAAGATCAAGGCGCTGCTAAGCCCCGTGGGCGAACGGCTGGAAAAATACGAAAAGCAGGTCGAAACGCTGGAGAAACAGCGCGTCGATGCTTTTGGCCAGCTCAATGGCCTGATCCAGTCAATGCGTGAGGGGCAGGAAGAGGTCCGGCGCGAGGCTCAGCGGCTTGGCAATTCGCTCACAAACGCACCCAAAGCGCGCGGGCGCTGGGGTGAGCGGGCGCTGCAAAACCTGCTCGAACAATGCGGGCTCGCCCAGCACACCGATTTTATGATGGAGCATTCGGTCGATACCGAAGATGGTCGGTTGCGGCCCGATGCGATCATCAACGTGCCCGGCCAAAAGAAGCTCGTGATCGATTCCAAGGTCTCGCTTAACGCCTATCAGGCGGCGTTTGAGGCGGACGATGATGACACGCGCAAAGCGCATCTGGAAATGCACGCCAAGTCGATGCGCAACCATGTGCAAACACTGGGCGCCAAAAGCTACCAGAGTCAGTTTGAGGAAGCGCCCGATTACGTCATCATGTTCATTCCGGGCGAGCATTTTGTCACGGCCGCGCTCGATGCCGATCCGACATTATGGGATTTCGCGTTCGAGCGCCGGGTGCTGCTCGCTACACCAACCAACCTTGTCGCCATCGCGCGCACGGTTGCGCAGGTTTGGCGGCAGGATGGGCTCGCCAAAGAAGCGCAGGAAATCGGACGGATGGGCGCGGAATTGTATGACCGCTTGCGCAAGGCAGGCGAGCATCTGAAACGGGTCGGCGGGGGGCTGGATAGCGCGGTCAAAAATTACAACAAGTTCGTTGGCAGTTTCGAGCGAAATGTTCTTTCGTCAGGTAAGCGGCTGGCAGAAAAAGGCGTCGAGATTGGCAAAGCTGAGATCGAAGAAGTGCCGCTGGTGGAAAGCACACCGAATTACAACGCCAAGGATGCCGATGAGGTAGATGCGCGCGAAGAAATGGAAAAGATTGGGCGTGACGCAGCCGAGTAACTGCTAATCACGGAGCGACTTTCCGACATGGTGAAACTGTGCCGGCACGGCAGCTGTTTCACATCGTCACCCGCAGCGGCTTTCAAGTTGGAAAAGTGTCACCCGTTCTGGGCCTCGGCGTCGAGCCCAGCCAGTACCTCATAGGCGAGCACTGCACCGGCCACGGCCGCGTTCAAACTGTCCGCGCGACCGCGCATCGGCATGGTCACCCGCAAGTCGCACTCTGTTTCGTATTCTTCTGGCAGACCCTGAGATTCGTTGCCGACAAGGATGAAGCACGGAGCTTGATAAGCCGCGCCGCGATAGGGCACAGCATCCCGCAGGCTAGCGGCGACCAGTTGGCCTGAACCACCGCGCAGCCACGGCAGGAATTCTTCCCACCGCGCTTGTGCGAGCTCTTGTGTGAAGATCGCACCCATGCTGGCCCGCACAGCCTCGGCGCTAAACGGGTCAGCGCAATCGTCAATGAGGATCAAACCGCCAGCGCCCACGGCATCGCCCGTGCGCAGCATTGTGCCCAGATTACCCGGATCGCGCAGATCTTGCGCAACGAGCCAAATTTTGGCGGAACTGCGATTGAGGCCTGCAAGGTCGGTTCCCAGTTCATCGAACACACCCACGACGCTTTGCGTGTTCGACTTGCCGGTAATCTTTGATAGGATGTCGGGTGTGGTGGTGATGATTTCACCTCCCGCTGTCTCAACTTCCGCTTCAAGCCGCGAAAGCAATTCATGCGGATGGCGGCCTTCGGCCATTACCAATTGGCGCGGCAAGTGACCGCAGGAGCGCGCATCTTCGAGCAGTCGCAAACCCTCCACCAGAAACTGGCCCGAACGTTTGCGGTGCTTCTTGTCCCTAAGACTGCGAAGATACTTCACAGTCGGGTTCGAAAATCCGGTGATTTCCTTGCGCATTGCCAGCTGCGACTATTCTTCGCCGAAACCGTCTTCGATCAGGCCAACCAGATCACCCAGCACACCCTCGGCGTTGTCGCCGGCCACGATAACATCGATATTGTCGCCCTTTGCCGCGCCTAACATCATCAATCCAAGAATTGAGCCACCGGCAGCTTCATTGCCATCCTTGGCAACGCGCACGTTGACACCTTCCGGCAGCGCAGCGACCGCTCCGACGAATTTCGCGCTGGCGCGGGCATGCAGGCCGCGTTTGTTGACGATGGTAACGTTCTGGCTCAGCTCGCTCATGCCTTGGCTTTCTCTTCCGAAGGCTGGTCCCCCAGAAGCTCGCTCGCGACAGTGATGTAGTTGCGTCCCGCATGCTGCGCGGCCTCAACAGCGTCCACGACATTCATTTTCTTGCGCGCGCCTGCCAGACGAATGAGCATGGGCAGGTTGATCCCCGCGATCACCTCCACACGCCCGCGATCAAGCAAGGAAATTGCGAGATTGGAAGGCGTGCCGCCGAACAGATCGGTGAGCACGATGACGCCTTCGCCTGAATTGACTGTCTCAATCGCAGCGGCAATTTCGTCACGCCGCTGCTCCATATCGTCGTTTGGCCCGATACAGACCGTCGCGACCGAAGCCTGCGGGCCAACTACATGCTCCATCGCTTCCACAAACTGGTCCGCGAGGCGACCATGGGTAACCAGAATCAATCCAATCATGCGGGAGAATTCGTCCGTTCGTTACCTAGCGCTGCTTACGCTCAATTTCGTCGGCGGCGCGCGAGCCCAAATTTCGATGCCGGACAGTGGGCGAAAATCCCGCCTCGCGCAAGCCTTTGGCCATGCGTTCCGCGCTATAGACCGACCGGTGTCTCCCGCCGGTACACCCAAAGGCGATGTGAACATAGGCTTTGCCCTGTGCCTGATAGCGCGGCAGCAAGGTCATGATCAAATCGCTTATCTGTTTGAATACGCCAGCAAAAGCCGGATCTTTCTCGATATGATTGCCAACGGCTGCGTCCTGACCGGTAAGTTCGCGCAGCCCCTCAACCCAGTGCGGATTGTCGAGAAAGCGCATGTCGAAAACCAAATCGGCAACCGGCGGCATGCCCCGTGCAAAGCCAAAACTTGAAACGGTTAGCGTCAGTTCGCCATCCTGGCGGCGTTCGAAAGTTTCACGAATGTGGTTTTGAAGATCGTTCGATGAAAGCGAGGTGGTATCGACCACCACATCAGCCCATCTGCGCAGCGGCTCAAGCAATTCGCGTTCGGCCCCGATCCCTTCGAGCAGCGGGCGGCCATGGGCCATCGGGTGACGGCGCCGGGTCTCATTATATCGGCGTTCCAGTTCTGTATCGGCGCAATCGATAAACAGAAAGCTGACAGAGAGTTCCGGCCGCTTCGTTAGCTCTTTGAGCAACGCAATGACATCATCCGGCACAAAGCCGCGTGTGCGCGAATCGAAACCGATGGCGATTGGCGCGCGTTCGTGGTCGAGCGGCTGATCGGTTTTGTTGAGCAGCCGCTTAAGAAAACGGACGGGGAAGTTATCGATCGTTTCCCATCCCAGATCCTCAAGCACGTCGAGCGCGGTTGACTTGCCAGCACCCGATAGGCCGGTGAC